>JBEAMR010000062.1:0-3513 GCA_041165845.1 Actinomycetota bacterium
AAATTGCGATGCTTGAACGAACGCAATGAGTTAGAGGACACTAAACAAATCTACCTTGCGCTAGTTTTATTACATGAAACTAAGACAGATTGCTCTCGGTTGTGAAGATTTAGCCAGAGCACAAGATTTCTATACTCGACTACTTGGTAAAGACCCTATAGCTGTCTTTGCTCAACCAGGCTTCTGTTTCTTTGACATTGATGGCACCAGATTGCTTATTGAAATTGGTGGACCTAAGTCCTTGATATACATCGGAGTCGAAGATGTCAGAGAGACCGTGACCTCACTCAAAGAGCGTGGCTTCTCCATTAACACTGAGCCTCACATCGTTTTCCCTGACGCAGGCGGTCTCTTTGATCAGCCAGGCAACGAATGGTTAGCGTTTATTGAAGATTCTGAAGGTAACTTGGTCGGTCTTATGTCTCGAGAGAGAATCTAGTAATCATCCGGCTTATCCGGCATTTGCTTCATAGTTCTAAGCGGTGAGAAGAACACAAAGCCAGCGCAGAAGAGCCCAAAAATACAGCCAATCCAAATAGTTGGCAATACGCCAAAGATAGTTCCTAGAACTCCTGAAATCAAAGCACCGATTGGCATTGATCCCCAGACCATAAACCTGATGGAGGCATTCATTCGACCTAAAAGGTGTTCGGGGCAGAGCCTTTGTCTAGCAGTAACCTGGGTGATGTTGTATGTGAGGGCAAAGAAAGAAGTCAAGAAAGCTTGCCCAGCCAGAGGCACGATAGCCAAGTCTCTAGGAATGTACCAAGCCAGTGGGATAAGGAACTGAACAGTACCTGAGAGGACGGCCGACCAAACTACTAGAGGACCTTCACCAACAAGCTTGATAAGTCTCGGAGTTGCCGTTGCGCCGATTAGTCCGCCGATAGATCCGATAGACATCAAGATTCCAAAGGTTGTCACACTTAGGTTCAGGTTCTTTGGGCTTAGTAGGTAGAGGGCAAACATAGTCCCAACCACTGTGCTAAATAGATTTGATGTCGAGGTTGTGAAAGAGATAGCTCTGATTAGTTTTTGGTTCCAAACAAACTTCAAACCTTCAGCAATCTCAGTTTTTAGTGGTTTCCGATCTGTTTTAGGTTTTGGTTGTTCTCTATCTTTTATAAACCAAAGTGATACAGCAGAGACAAAGAAACTTGCTGCATCAAATATCAAAAGCATTGGTGCTTTGAAGATGTTTAGCAGTGCACCAACAATTCCAGGACCAGCGATACCTGATATCTGACTAGATGTTTCTAGCCGGGCATTACCAACACCGATGTATTCCTTAGGTAAGAGGATGGGGATGTACGACTGGTATGAAACATCGAAGAAGACAGTTGCGATGCTTAAGATTGCGCCAATCACTATCAAGTGATAAATGTTTAGAACACCAAGTAGCCAAAGGATTGGAACGATAGCTACAGCGACCATGCGCACTAGGTCAGCAATCAGCATTACCCTACGTTTGACCCAGCGATCAACTAGAGCTCCTGCTAAGAGGCCAAAGATCAGGAATGCGGAAGTATCGGCTGCATTTAGTAAACCCATTTGGAATTCATTTGCATGAAGATACGTAACAGCGAGAACTGGAAACGCAAGACCGGAGATCTGAGATCCGATAACTGAGACCGACTGACCAATCCAGAGTTTGATAAAACCAGGCTGACGCAGCAGAGTGTTTTGTTTATCCACCTGTTAAAACTAACAACCGCACCCCTTAGAGGAGTGCGGTTGTCATTAGTTTGTTGTAATTATTTCTTAGCGGTGCGCTGTCTGCTCAGGCCAATACCAAACGCTCCAGCGGCTGCCACTAGGACACCAAGAGCCGCAAGGGTGTTCGAAGAACTTTGCGATTCGGCTGTGCCTGCAGCTGTTGTTAGTTCAACATCGTTTCTCAGCTCAGGAACACCGGTCTGGTACATCTCTTCACCGGTCAGAACTCCGTCTGCACAAACCTGCATGTCAACCCCGTTCTCATCCGTCACGGTGCCACAACCAAAATTTGGGTCAACTTCTTCAGTAAACATTCCCTTGGCACAAACATCGACTGAGTTTCCATCTGCATCGGTCTCAATCCAACAACCGTTCTCATCAATTGCGGGGGTCTCTTCTGAGTAAAGAGTGATTTCAGGATCAACAACTTCACCGTCTTCAGCAGTTAATTCAACAGCTTCAACTTCTTCAGTTGTGTAGGCGATAGCTTCAATGTCTTCTACTGCGACTTCTTCAACAGGAACACATTCGGCCATCCCCACAGCTTCGTAGCCAACTGCACAAGACAAAGCTTGTGATGGACCAGCTGATAAACCTGAGAAAGCTGTAACAAGCAATCCAGCGATTAGGAACTTTTGTAGTTTCATAAGATACTCCCTTATTAGTCATCTTCAGAATACCTGCGAAATAGAAACAAAATGATATCGGTAGGCTGGGAATACCCCGAAAAGAGAGCAACAATGACTGAACCCAAACTGCTGTGGTCCCAAGAATTCAACGAAAGTGCTGGCACAGCGCCCAATTCACAGATCTGGGGTAGAGATCTAGGCGATGGCACTAGCCACGGCATTCCTGGCTGGGGTAATAACGAATTACAGGTTTATACGGACCAAAACGCCTTCATGACTGGTGAATATCTAGAGATTGAGGCAAAGCAAATTACTGATGGCTCTGCGGGAGAGGCTTACTATGGTCCTGTCCAGTGGACCAGCGCCCGTCTGGTAACAAAGAACAAAGTGCACTTCAAATACGGTCGCATAGCTATCAAAGCTAAGGTGCCAGCAGGTGCTGGTCTATGGCCAGCGTTCTGGATGCTGGGTGAACCGATGGATGCTCAAGGCTGGCCTCTAGCCGGTGAGATCGACATCATGGAGTGGGTCGGTAAGGCTCCTCTTGAGGCACTAGGAACCCTTCACGGTCCCGGTTACTTCGGCGACAATGGCTGCGGTGGAAAACTAATTGTTGAGACGCGGTTTTCTGATGATTGGCATGAGTTTTCTATCACCTGGAAGCCAAATGAAATTACTTGGTTTGTTGATGACCAGCAGTATTTCCAAGCAACACCGGAGAGCGTTGCACCCAACCAGTGGGTTTATGAGCACCCTTACTACCTCTTACTGAACCTTGCGGTTGGTGGAAACCTAGGTGGTCCACTCGCAGCAGATCTTCCTTCATCCAACAGGCTTTTGGTCGAATACATTCGAGTATTCGAATTCGACGGTTTCGGAGAAGTAATTAGAAAATAACCCCGTTCCTGCGATTTTCCACAGAGTATTAGCGTGTTCCCGTTTAAGTGGATAATATCGAAACGGATGCAAATGCATGGGGCTTGATCAAAGTCAGGTAGTTTTACAAGATGGTAACTAAGCAACAACCCGAACACATCGAATCCGCTTGGAACTGGTTCGTTTCTAAGTATGAGAAGCAGGGATACAGATCCCTAAACCAGTTCGCAATCGCAACAGGAATGCAGAAATCTAGCCTAAGTCGCTATTTCCACCTAGAAAGAGAAATCCC
>JBEAMR010000063.1:0-5301 GCA_041165845.1 Actinomycetota bacterium
CTGTCGATGATTGATTCACGCTTTTGCTGAACTGCGCTCTTTGGAACTTCAGGAACAAAGAGAATAAGTGGGATGGTGAAGATCACCATCCAAGCTGCAGCGAAGAGGAAGATGACTCTTATATTTAGCGAACCTTCTTCGGTTGGATAAATAGGATGACCTGGTAGGAAGCAGAGCACTAGTGAACCTAGTAGCAAGATGATGCCACCGACGTATCCCAAGCCCCAGGCAATACCTGAAACACGAGCCATGTTGCTTTCGTTAGTTACTTGCTTCAACATCGCGTAGTAGTTAATGAAAGCAGTTTCTTGAACAACGCTTCCGAATGCGTATAGAACCAAACCAAATAGGAAGAACTCTGGTCTTGGCTCAACAAAGTATGAGGCAACCATTAGAGATACCAGGATTGCCGAGTTGATGAGCAACCAGCGCTTACGGTGACCGGCTGTGTCGGTTCTTCTTCCAAAGACTGGAGCGCTAATCGCCACCAAGATTCCAGCTAACGATCCCGCCCAACCCAACTGGGTGGCTAATGAATCGACATCACCGGTAGTCGAGAAAGCAGCACTGGTGATGTATGTAGCGAAGATAAAGGTTTGGATGATGGTCGGGTAAGGCTGTTCAGCCCAGTCCCAGAGCATCCAGGCCCAGGTAGCGTGCTTAGAAATAGGTTTAGTCGTAGTTGTCATAGTGCCTAGTTTGGTGGGGTTTAGCGATTCTTTTGTGATTTCTGGGGAAAGGTTTGACAACAATTAGCCTTGAGCGAACTTGAGTCGACTATTGTCAAGTTTTTCTAAAAAATACTTGACATAAGTAGCTGTTTTTATAAACTTGAGTCAAGAAGGCTCAACTTTGAGACTTTAGAACCAATGGTTGCGGCCCAGTAAGGGCGGACCCCAATAAGGAGAACAAGAATATGGCACGTGCAGTAGGAATCGACCTCGGCACCACCAACAGCGCAGTTAGCGTACTTGAAGGTGGAGAGCCTACCGTTATCGCTAACGCAGAAGGTTTCCGCACTACCCCGTCGGTAGTTGCATTCACTAAGGATGGTGAGGTGCTCGTTGGTGAAACAGCTAAGCGCCAAGCAGTTACCAACGTAGACAGAACCATTGCTTCTGTAAAGCGTCACATGGGTACCACATGGACATTTGATGTCGATGGTAAGAAATACACACCACAGGAGATCTCAGCTCGTATCTTGATGAAGCTCAAGAGAGATGCAGAGACTTACCTAGGTGAGGCAGTAACAGATGCTGTTATTACTGTTCCTGCATACTTCAATGACGCAGAGCGTCAGGCAACTAAGGAAGCTGGTGAAGTTGCTGGTCTAAACGTTCTACGTATCATCAACGAACCAACTGCTGCTGCTCTTGCATATGGTTTGGACAAGGGTAAAGAAGACGAGATGATTCTTGTATTCGACCTAGGTGGTGGAACCTTCGACGTTTCACTTCTAGAAGTTGGTAAAGATGATGGCTTCTCAACTATCCAGGTAAAAGCAACCTCAGGTGATAACCGCCTAGGTGGAGATGACTGGGACAACAGATTGGTTGAACACCTTGTCAAGAAATTCAAGGAGACAACCGGTGTTGATGTTTCTAAAGACAAGATCGCACTTCAGCGTCTAAAGGAAGCTGCAGAGCAGGCTAAGAAAGAACTTTCTCAGTCAATGTCAACCAACGTTCAGTTGCCTTACCTATCTCTAACAGAGAATGGTCCTGCAAACCTAGACGAGACAATCACACGTGCACAGTTCGAGCAGCTCACCAACGATTTGCTAGAGCGCACTAAGAAGCCATTCAACGATGTAATCAAGGAAGCTGGCATTAAGGTTTCTGACATTGCACACATCGTTCTTGTTGGTGGATCAACTCGTATGCCTCAGGTTGCAGAACTTGTTAAGAGCCTTACCGGTGGTAAGGAACCAAACAAGAGTGTTAACCCTGACGAGGTAGTTGCAGTTGGTGCTTCATTGCAAGCTGGTGTTCTAAAGGGTGAGCGTAAAGACGTTCTATTGATCGACGTGACTCCACTATCTCTTGGTATTGAGACCAAGGGTGGAATCATGACTAAGTTGATTGAACGTAACACTGCAATCCCAACTAAGCGTTCAGAAGTTTTCACAACAGCTGACGATAATCAACCTGCAGTATCAATTCAGGTGTACCAAGGTGAAAGAGATTTCACTAAGGACAATAAGTCACTTGGAAACTTTGAGCTAACTGGTATCGCACCTGCTCCAAGAGGTATTCCTCAGATCGAAGTTACCTTCGACATTGACGCTAACGGAATCGTTCACGTCTCTGCTAAGGACAAGGGAACTAACAAGGAGCAGTCAATGACTATCACCGGTGGTTCTTCACTTTCTAAGGAAGACATCGAGCGCATGGTTAAGGATGCTGAAGAGCACGCTGCTGAAGATAAGAAGCGTCGCGAAGAAGCAGACACTCGTAACCAGGGTGAGCAGCTTGCTTACCAGATTGAGAAGTTAATCAAGGACAATGACCAGAAGCTATCTGAAGAAGTAAAGGCAGAAGTTCAGGCTGATGTTGATGCTCTAAAGAGTGCTCTTGCTGGTGAAGACTTTGATGCAATCAAGGCTGCTATCGAGAAGCTATCTGAGTCTCAGACCAAACTGGGCGAGGCTATCTACGCTGCTGCTTCGCAGGAAGCAGAAGCTGGCGAAGCACCTGCATCTGATGAAGATGTAGTGGACGCTGAGGTTGTCGAAGAAGAAGAGAAGAAGTAATGACTGAGGAGAATAGGTCAGCACCAGAAGGTGCTGACCTACCTCAGGATCCCATCGATGCTGAGTTCCAGGACCTAGTTGAAGAAAATGGCCCAATCAGCAAAGAGGCTGAATTACTAGCTGATCTGCAGAGATTACAAGCCGAGTTTGTTAACTATAAAGCTCGTGTTGAAAGAGACAGAGATGTTTCTAGAAATGCGGCAATTGCTGAAGTAATCAGAGCCTTCCTACCTGCATTCGATGATCTCTCTCTTGCAGAATCACACGGTGATCTAGAGGGTTCTCCGTTTGCGGCAGTACTAAACAAGTTACGTGCCGGTGGAGATAAGTTCGGTCTAGTTGTCTTTGGTGCAAAGGGTGAGAAGTTTGATCCTGAGATTCACAATGCGCTAGTGCAAACACCATCACCTGATGTTACAGAGAACGTAATTGCTGATGTCATCTCACAGGGATACAAGTTAGGTGACAGACTGATTCGACCAGCAATGGTTGCAGTTTTCATTCCAGAAGAGAAGTAGTTATTCATGGCAAGTCAAGATTGGTTAGAGAAAGACTTCTATAAAATCCTTGGCGTAGCTAAGGATGTTCCTGAAGCTGAACTGAAGAAGGTCTATCGCAAGCTTGCTAGGAAGTATCACCCTGATTCAAATCCGGGTGATGCGGCAGCTGAAGCTAAGTTCAAAGAAATCTCTGAAGCATATTCTGTTCTCTCTGATAAGGATCAGAGAAAAGAGTATGACGCATTTAGAGCAATGGGTGGTGGTGCAAGATTCACTGCCCCCGGTGGTTCAGGACAATCATCACCAGGTTTTGAAGATGTCTTTGCAAACCTGTTTGGTGGTAGAGGTGGCTTTGGTGGTTTCGGTGGTCCGATGCCAGGTCAGGATCTTTCTGCAACAACAACCATTCCTTTTATTGATTCAGTAAATGGCACAACCATCAAACTTGAATATCAAGGCATGGCACCAATCACTGCAAAGATTCCTGCTGGTGTTCTAGATGGTCAAAAGATTAAGCTGCGCGGTAAAGGGCAACCTTCACCTAACGGTGGACCAAACGGCGATCTAATCATCACCGTCACTGTGAAACCACACGCAGTGTTCTCTCGTGATGGCAATAACCTGCGTTTATCTGTTCCAGTTACATTTGCCGAAGCAGTATTGGGTGCAACCATCACTGTTCCAACTCTTGGTGGAGATCCAGTAAAGCTAAAGGTTGCTCCGAATACTCCTAACGGAAGAGTTCTAAGAGTTAAAGGCAAAGGTGTGACAACAGCTAAGGGCACCGGAGATCTTCTAGCAACTGTTGAGGTTCTTGTTCCAACTCACATCAGTGAAAAGGCAGCTAAGGCTCTAAAGGAATTTGAAGAAGCACTACCTGATGAAGATCCTCGTCAAGATCTACTGAACCGTGCAGGATTGTTGTAATGAACAACATCGATCCTGATGCACCCATACTGACTATTGCAGCAGCTGCAGAGCTTGCTCGCATGCATCCACAGACGCTGAGACAGTATGACCGCATGGGGTTGGTGAAGCCTTCTAGAACCAGCGGACAGAGTAGAAGATATACCCTGCGCAATGTCACTCAGTTGGTTGAGGTATCAAAGCTCTCAAACGAGGGTGTCTCTCTAGTTGCTATCAAGCGAATCATGGATCTAGAGAATCAGGCAGTTGATCTAAAGTCACGGGTAGCCGAACTAGAGCGTTTGGTAGAGGAACTAGCTATGAGACAACCAGGTAACCGAGTGTTCGCAGTTGGTGATTCAGGAACCATCAGCTTGCCTACCGGTAAGAGACCTAAGAAATCAAATGCTGTTGAGATTTGGCGAGACAAGTAATTGTCTGAGTTAGCTCAACTCCGTAAAGACATCAAAGCTCTCAGTACTGTTGAGCGAGCTAAAGGCTCTGCCAAATATTTCAAGACTGGTAAGGGCGAATACGGGGAAGGGGATATCTTCCTAGGCGTTACCGTTCCAGATACCAGAAAGATTGCTAAAAAATACAGGTCTCTGTTTCCAGAAGATCTCTACGAATTAGCCAGGTCTAAGTTTCATGAGGAGAGACTATGTGCTCTTCTGATTCTGGTTGGTCAATATTCGAAGGCTAAGACAGATCAGGAACGTATTGAACTGTTTGAGTTTTGGTTGCTGTTGGTTCGAGAGAACTATGTGAACAACTGGGATCTGATTGATACCAGTGCTCCTTACCTTGGTGAAATACTTTCTAGACACATCGGATACAACGCAGAGTTCATGCACGGCTTAGCTAAGTCAGAGAACCTCTGGGAGCGTAGAGCGTCAATCATGCTTACCTTCGCCCTCATTCGCATAAAGAAGTTTGGTCCAACTAAAGCAATTGCAAGAGATTTATTGAATGACAAGCACGACCTGATTCACAAAGCAGTTGGTTGGATGCTTCGTGAGATGGGTAACCGAGATAAACAAGAACTGATTCGGTTCCTAGATCTATATAAGAATCAGATGCCTAGAACAATGCTCAGGTATGCAATTGAGAAGTTCAGCCCTGAGGAACGTAAAGCTTATTTAG
>JBEAMR010000064.1:0-4034 GCA_041165845.1 Actinomycetota bacterium
AAACTAAACCTGAACTTTCTCAGCGATGTCCTTCAGAATCCGTGCTACTGCCTCTGCACGTGGCACTCCGTTGATTTGAGAACCATCACGGAATCTGAATGACACAGCATCCTTCTCAAGGTCTTCAGCACCGGCGATGAGCATGTATGGGACACGAGCAAGAGTGTGGTTACGAATCTTCTTCTGCATTCTCTCGTCGCTGTCATCAACCTGAACGCGAACACCCGCAGCACGAAGCTCTGTTGCGATTCCATGTAGATAGGAGGAGAAGTCATCCGCAACTGGAACACCAACAACCTGCACTGGTGCAAGCCAGGGCGGGAAGTGTCCCGCGTAGTGTTCGGTTAGAACACCGAAGAATCTTTCAATTGAACCAAACAATGCACGGTGAATCATCACTGGACGCTGTTTAGAGCCGTCTGGAGCTGTGTATTCGAGATTGAATCGCTCAGGTAGGTTGAAGTCCAACTGAATGGTTGACATCTGCCAAGTTCTACCGATTGCGTCCTTTGCCTGAACAGAAATCTTTGGACCGTAGAACGCAGCTCCCCCTGGATCTGGGACGAGTTCGAGACCTGAATCTGTTGCAACTTGAGCAAGAGTCGCTGTTGCCTCTTCCCAGATCTCATTAGAACCAACGAACTTTGGATTGCCTTCCTCTTTTGTGGAAAGCTCTAGGTAGAAATCTGTTAGTCCATAGTCACGAAGAAGATCGAGAACGAAATTCAAAACGTTAGTGAGCTCAACGCCGATGCTCTCTCTCGCTACGTAAAGGTGAGCATCATCTTGGGTGAAGCCACGTGCTCTAGTGATTCCGTGCAGCACACCAGACTTCTCGTAACGGTAAACAGTTCCAAACTCGAACATGCGAAGCGGGAGGTCTCTGTATGAGCGCGCTTGGGATTTGAAAATCAGACAGTGGAACGGGCAGTTCATTGGCTTCAGGTAGTAATCCTGAGCCTGTCGCTTTACATTTCCTTCATCGTCAAGTTCTTCATCAAGCTTCAGAGGAGGGAACATACCCTCTGCATACCACTCAAGGTGACCAGATGTCTCAAACAGCACCGATTTAGTCACGTGAGGGCTGTAAACAAATTCATAACCACTTTGCTCGTGCCGTGAACGTGAGTAATCTTCCATTACCTTGCGGATGATTCCACCCTTTGGATGGAATACCGCAAGACCTGAACCAATTTCTTCAGGGAATGAGAACAGATCTAACTCTGCACCGATTCTTCTGTGGTCACGCTTGGCAGCTTCTTCCAAGTGAGCCTGGTGAGCACGAAGCTCATCTTTACTAGGCCATGCAGTTCCATAAATTCTTTGCAACTGCTTGTTGTTCTCATTACCTCGCCAGTATGCAGCTGCAACTCGAGTTAGAGCGTAGCCATTACCAATCATTCGTGTATTAGGTAGGTGAGGCCCTCTACAGAGATCCTTCCAAACGACCTGATCAGCCTTCACGTCATAGTTATCGTAAATAGTTAGTTCGCCCGCGCCAACTTCAGCAGATGCTTCACCAACATCTTGAGTACCCGACTTTAGCCCAATTAGTTCTAGCTTGTATGGCTCATTCGATAACTCTGCAGTTGCAGCTTCGTCGCTAGTGACGCGTCTTTGGAAGCGCTGACCGCTTCGAATGATACGGTCCATTTCTTTCACAAGAGCACGGAGGTCTTCAGGAGTAAAAGGTTTGTCAACATCAAAGTCATAGTAGAAACCGTCTTTGATTGGCGGGCCAATGCCTAGCTTGGCTTCAGGGTTTAGAGTCTGAACAGCCTGGGCTAGAACGTGAGCCGCTGAATGTCTGAGGATGTTCAAACCATCAGAAGATGAAATATGGACAGGTTCGACAACGTCACCTGCGGCAACTGCATAGGCTAAGTCTTTCAGCTCGCCATTGACTCTGAGAGCAACCACAGTCTTTTCGGCGAACAGTGTGAAACCGGTCGAATTCGCGGGAATACTCTGCTCGAGGCCATCAATAGTGGCTGTTATCTGGTCGCTGGTGTTCAACATATCTCCGTAAGGCTTTATCTCTAAATCCTAAACCAGTCTGGTTAGGTGTGCCTTGCTAGTAAATAGCCTGTTTATAGTGTTTTCTGAATTCATGAGAGAACCGAATAGCCCTGCGATTGATTCGACTATTGCCTCCCTAGAGTTCCGCAGGACCACAATGGTAGCGAAACTCAATTGGCTCAGAGCAGGTGTTCTAGGAGCAAATGACGGAATCATGTCTACCTCTGGTCTAATCCTCGGTGTTGCTGCCTCACCCGGTGTTAGCTCAGGAACAATTCTGGTAGCTGGTGTAGCAGCTGTCGTCGCTGGATCTATCTCCATGGCCGGCGGTGAATACACCTCAGTTAGCGCTCAAAAGGATTCAGAGAAAGCCGCGCTCGCTGTTGAGCGTAAGGAACTCGCTGATGACCCTGAGGGAGAACTCAGGGAACTGGCTTGGTTCTATGAGCAGAAGGGCATTTCTCCCGCACTTGCCATACAAGTTGCCGAGGAGCTCACAAACAAAGACGCTCTGAAAGCACACGCCGAAGCAGAGCTTGGTATCGATTCAGAGCACCACGTAAGCCCAACCCAGGCGGCACTCTCCTCGTTAATTGCTTTTGCACTCGGGGGAATGCTTCCATTGCTTGCCGTTATTGGGCCATGGGTGGAATACAGAATCGCAGCCACTGTAGCCTCAGTTGTAGTTGCACTAATTCTGACCGGCTTCGTAGGCGCGAAGATAGGTGGAGCGAAATCAGGTAGAGGAATCTTCAGAAATCTTGTCGTGAGCTTGCTAACAATGGGTGTTACCTACGCGATCGGTCACCTTGTAGGAACTAACATCGCCTAATCACTTCTCGAAGCGATATGCGCCAATCTTGATCTTGAATTCTTTGTAGACAACAGCACCGCTCAGCTGGGATCTGTGTAGGGCGAGTATGTATGCGTCTGCTTCATTACGAGTTTCAAATGTTTCTAAGAAGACTTCACGTAAAGGTTTTGGATTAACAGGTATTCCGTATACCTTGAAGTATTTCTTTGGTTTTGCCATCTGATAAACATCCCCAATCAGTGACTGCATGTCTTTGCTGCTGGTGGACGATACTGGGATCGAACCAGTGACCCCTTCCATGTCAAGGAAGTGCGCTACCGCTGCGCCAATCGTCCAGGTAGTAAATCTTGGAGGTGGAGACGGGATTTGAACCCGTGGTTTTACAGCTTTGCAGGCTGCTGCTTTGGGCCGCTCAGCCACTCCACCATGTTTCCACGAGGCTTTTTTTGAGCCCGCTTCGAGCGGATGACGAGATTCGAACTCGCGACCCCAACCTTGGCAAGGTTGTGCTCTACCAACTGAGCCACATCCGCTTATCTCTTACGAGACAAGTAGAACTCTAACCGATTTAGGTAAAGTTCGTCAAAGTTAAACCCCTGTGGCGCTAAAACAAGCACCACAGGGGCGGTAACTAACTAGGGTTATACGCGGTCATTTCCGAAGGCGTAAGCCTCTTCACCATGAACCACAGTGTCGATTCCAGCGATTTCGTCTTCAGCCTTGACGCGGAAACCAACAGTCTTTTCTATTGCAATACCAATTAGGTAAGCAAGGACGAAGCTGTACACGAGAACCGCTCCAGCACCCACGAACTGCTTCCAAAGCTGGTCGAAACCGTGACCGAACGCGAATCCACCAGTACGTCCAAAGACACCGATGAACAAGGTTCCAACGATACCTCCAACAAGGTGGATACCAACCACATCCAGAGAGTCGTCGAAACCAAGTGCGAACTTGAGATCGATAGCTAGAGCGCAGAGCGCCCCTGAAACTAGACCTAGAACCATTCCCCAAACTGGGTCAAGATCAACACAGGCAGGAGTGATTGCAACTAGACCAGCGACTGCACCGGAACCCGCACCGATTGAAGTTGCCTTACCGTGACGAATCTTCTCAACGATGATCCAACCCACCATCGCAGCTGCTGGAGCAGCGAGGGTATTGATGAACGCAATTGTGGCCTTACCGTCTGCAGCAAGCT
>JBEAMR010000065.1:0-13947 GCA_041165845.1 Actinomycetota bacterium
CCAGATGCGGATGAAATCGCCGCTGAGCTCGAAGGGTACCTAGCCAGCCACCAGAAGAACAAACTTGAGAACGATGAGGACCAAGACTGAGTCGATCGCCAAAGCTTGTTCTTGCCGTTGCAGGACTTGCATATCTAATTGCGGTTACCCAACGTTCGAGTTTGGGAGTTGCAACGCTAATAGCTAGTGAGCGCTTTGATACAAACGCTCAGCAGTTAGCAACACTGGCCGTGTTCCAACTCGTCGTCTATGCAGGTATGCAGATTCCTGTCGGTATCTTGCTCGACCGGTTTGGAGCAAAGCGGTTACTAATTGTTGGAGCTTTCATTATGGCGACTGGTTCATTCACAGTGGCACTCGCCTCAAACCTAGGAACAGCAATATTTGGACGCATGCTCGTAGGCATGGGGGATAGCTTCACTTTTATTTCAATGATTCGCATGGTTAATGGTTGGTACCACGGAGCCAAAGCCTCAAGCATGCAACAGAATGTTTCAACTGTTGGTCAACTAGGTCAATTCCTTTCTGCTGTTCCTTTCTGGTTTCTCCTTGAGAGCACTGGTTGGACTTCGGCGTTCTCATTCATTTCAATTGTGAGCCTGGTCGTCGTGATTCTCCTTATCGCATTTACTTCTGATGATGATTCAAACCATGCCCATGTCAAAACGAAGACAGCAAGCCTCAAGATCGCATCACAGCAACTGGTTGATAACATCAGGAACCCTGGAATTCGGATGGCTTTCTGGACTCACTTCGTCACTCAACCAACTACTACTTCCGTGTCATTACTTTGGGCTGTTCCATTTCTAGTAACCGCAGAGAAACAGACTCATGACTTTGCTGCTCTCACTTTGACTTCCATGGTCATCTTCGGATTGTTAACTGGCCCCATCATTGGCAGAATCTGTGCCAGACACCCAGAGAAGAGAGCCCTGATCGTTTACCTAGTTGTTGGGCTGACAACGCTAACTTGGCTAATCATCGTGGCAATCCCTGGTCAAATCATCAGCCCTGTGTTGCTAATCTTCTTCCTTGCAATCTCAATCGGAGGCCCGGCTTCCATGATCGCGTTTGATTTCACCAAGGACATCGTCTCGAAGGACAGACTTGGCTCCGCTAACGGGTTCGCTAACGTCGGTGGCTTCCTAGCTAGCTTCGTGATGATGTATTTGACAGGCCTAGTCATTGACATTGTTCAGGCAACAACTGGCACGGTTGAGCGCTACACAATCGATGCCTTCAGGTGGGGTTTTGCCAGTCAATTACTAGTTGTTGCCGTTGGAATAACCTTTTTCACTTTAGAGAGACATAAACACCTCCAATTGGCTTCAAATTCGGGGAATAGTTCCAACTAGTGAGCGGTTTAGGTTCTTGACCACAGCCACGCTCTTTGTTCACTTGTCCTTTATTTGACCTAAGTAGTGGCATAATTGCATCAAGACCCAGTCAAGCCTCGCGGATTTGACATGGGTCTTCGTAATGCTCGGATTTTGGGGTAGGTCATCCCAATAAAAGCGAAGGGCCACATGGCTACTAAACCGAAAAAAGAAACTGCTAAGCCAGCTTCTAAACCTGCTGCTAAGAGCAGTAAGACTGCCGTACCTGCCAAAAAGTCTGTGGCCACTAAAGGAAAAACAATTAAGCCTGCAACTCCAGCTAAGAAAATCGTCGCAAAGCCAGTTTCTAAGGCAGCAGTAAAAGCCACAAAGCCTGCCGCTAAAGCGAGTCCAAAGCTTGTAGCAAAGGTCGCTGCAAAGCCGGCAAAGTCTGCAGCAAAAGTCGAGACCAAGAAGAATGCAAAGCCCGTAGCTAAGCCAGCTGCCAAAGCTGCAGCCAAAGTTGCTATCAAGCCAGTAAAGAAGGCTGAGCCAAAAGTTGTTGCTAAGAAGCCAACCAAAGCTGTTGCTCCTGCAAAGCCTGAAGCTAAGGGCAAAGTTACTCCTGTAAAGAAAATCAAGGCGACCAAGGCTTCTGCAGAAGATGGCGAAGAACTTGATGACGAAGATGACATTGATCCCGAGGAACTTCTAAACGAAGCAGCAGTTGATGTTATTGTCGCCGCTGTTGAAGAAGTAACACCTGAACCTGAAGTTGAAGACGAAGATGACGCTCCAGTAGTTCCTGAAGGTGCGTTGATTCTCTCCAGCAAAGAGGATGATGACATTCCCGTTCAGACAACCACCATCACTGGTGCTACCGCTGACCCGGTTAAGGATTACCTAAAGCAAATCGGTAAGGTTGCTCTTCTCAACGCAGAACTCGAAGTTGAGCTAGCGAAGAGAATTGAAGCCGGTCTGTTTGCTGAAGAGAAACTTGCAACAGATAAGAAGCTAAGTCGTGATATGGCTCGTGACCTCAAGTGGGTTGTCAAAGATGGACAACGCGCTAAGAGCCACCTTCTAGAAGCGAACCTTAGACTTGTTGTGTCACTTGCGAAGAGATACACCGGTCGTGGAATGCAATTCCTGGATCTGATCCAAGAAGGTAACTTGGGTCTAATCCGTGCAGTCGAGAAGTTTGACTACACAAAGGGATACAAGTTCTCAACTTATGCAACCTGGTGGATCCGTCAGGCAATCACACGTGCGATGGCAGACCAAGCGAGAACTATTCGTATTCCAGTTCACATGGTAGAAGTTATCAACAAGCTTTCACGAGTTCAGAGGCAGTTGCTTCAGGACCTAGGTCGCGAACCAACCCCTGAAGAACTAGCTCGAGAACTAGACATGACACCTGAGAAGGTAGTTGAAGTACAGAAGTATGGTCGTGAACCAATCTCACTTTCAACTCCTCTTGGTGAGGATGGTGACTCAGAGTTCGGGGATCTAATCGAAGATACTGAAGCCGTTCAACCGGCTGATGCCGTAGCATTCAGAATCATGCAGCGTGAAATTGAGCGTCTTCTAGATACCCTCACACCTCGCGAAGCGGCAGTTATCAGGAGTCGTTACGGTATTGGTGATGGTGTCATGAAGACTCTTGACCAAATTGGTGAAGAACACGGTGTTACTCGTGAGCGCATCAGGCAGATCGAAGCCAAGACGATGTCTAAACTGAAGCACCCTTCTAGAGCTCAGTGGCTTAGAGACTTCATCAAAGAGAACTAATTCGTGCGCTACTTGCCAGCACTTCTCATCGGTCGTCTGATTAGATTTGTCGTCAGGTTAGTTAGGCCAGGTGGTGGCTCTGCTTTACCAGGCCTTGTCGTAAGTAAATTAGCTCCGAACCTCGTATACAAGACCCTCAACTCTTTCCCTCAGGGTTACCTTGCAATCACTGGTACTGCAGGAAAGTCCACAACAACGAAGATGGTTGTTGCCATCGTTCGAGCACATGGCATAGGAGTATTCACAAACCCCTCAACTGCAAACATCGAACAGGGGTTCTTCAGCACGATCATCAGAACCGGTAACCTTTTCGGAAAAGTTCCAGGCAGTATTGCAATCCTTGAGATGGATGAAGCTCATGCTGCGAGCATAGCTAGAAAAGTAAAGCCAACTACTTCAGTAATCCTGAATGTCCTGGAAGATCAGCTAGATCGTTTCGTTGATCCAGCTTTAGTTAGAGAGACGCTCACGGACGTTGCCAAGCGAACAACTGGAACTGTATTGCTGAACGCTGATGATCAGAACTGTCTACTAATAGCTAAAGAAGCAGGTAAAGACTCCGACATGAAATGGTTCGGATTTTCCGAGGAAGCACAAGCAGCTGTGGATCTGCAATATGCACCAACATACTTTGACTCACTTCAAAGACCTTCGAGTACTGTAACTCTGATTTCACAGACCGAACGCCAGGTAAAAGTTGACGTTCTTGGACAAGAGGTCTCATTCCAACTTCCTAGTAGGGGAGCACATTTCGCGCTAGATGCAATTGCAGCGCTTGCTACTGCGAGAGAAATCCTCGGTGAAAGATTCGATGTGAATCTGGCCGCAAAGGTTCTAGACGAGCTTCCTCCTGTTTTTTCCAGAGGAGAGGTAAGAGAGATTGACGGTGAACAAGTTGAATTTATTCTTGTGCAGAATCCTGCTAGCTTCCAGCTAAACCTAGATAACATTCGAGGCAAGCCTGATCAGGTGTTTGTTGCAGTTGGTAGAGATGTTCACGATCCGTCGTGGCTTTGGACTGTTGACTTCAAGAACTTAGAACATGCCTCCATAGTAAGTGGGTTCAACTATGCGGATGCTGCACTAGCACTCACATACAACGGCGTAGCGGTTGAGCGCATTGAAGCTGATTACTTCAAGGCTATAGACGACTTCTTAGCCTTGCCTAAACCTAGTGTTGGCATGAAGACCGTTTTGTATAGTGCTGACGCAATGCGTCGACTTCGCAGATACAAGGGATTCACGGATCCAGAGGATGTCAATCGTGTCTAGAGTAATCCGTCTTGGAGCAATATCCCCAACACATCTAAACCTCAATGGCGATTTAGGAAATCTACTGGTTCTCAAGAAGCGCTTGGAGTGGCGAGACGTTGAAAGTGGCATTGAGCATTTAAACGGATCTGAGGATTTCAACGACTTTGATTTCATTCTTGTAGGTCATGGCTCAAACGCAGCTTGGAAGCAGTTACTAGATTCAAGATCGGATTTGCTCGATAAGTTGGTCGTATTTGTTGAATCGGAAGGAGCTCTCCTGGCTGTTGCCTCCGCAGCTGACAGATTGCAGCCGTTGCTTACCGGAGTTGATGTGACTTACGGAGACAGGATTAGCGAGTTCTTGAATGTGGATGGTGTTGTCGGCTATAAGAACTCTGGTAGCAAAGGAAAGAGCCTGTCTTGGCACAAGAATGCTTTACTCACACAATTGCATGGTCCTGTGCTAGCAAAGAACCCAGAGTTAGCAGATCAGATTATTTCTTCAAACGGCTGGGCTGATGTCAACATAAGAAGCCAAGAACTAGATGCTGTTGATGACCTTGCGGCGCAATCTCGAAAGACTGCGTTCGAGCACTAAGCGGTTAGTTTGTCGGTCTCGTCCTGCCAGGTGATGGCAATCGGCTTTAGTTTTTCTTTGTTAGCGGTGCCGTGATGTCCGCAGAAGACTAGGTCACCAGTAGCCAATACAACTCTGATAAATGCTTGTGCACCACAGATGTCGCATCGATCCGCAGCGGTTAGAGCCGGTAACTCAACAGCTGCTGCGGTGTTTTCTGGTGATTCTTGTGTCTGATCCATTAGTTCCTCCATGACTAGATAAACACACTGAGGAGCGAAATTGTTCCTACGAAGACCGCATTTCGCTATCTGCGAATAGTTTTCTGCCAAACGAGTGTCTGTGACGCTTAGTTTCCTTGCACTTGCTTAGGCTTTAGAGGTGTCTACAAACGATTACTCAGCTCGCCATCTCTCCGTATTAGAGGGGTTGGAGGCAGTTCGTAAGCGCCCTGGAATGTATATCGGTTCTACCGATAGCAGAGGTTTGATGCACTGCATCTGGGAGATCATCGATAACTCTGTTGATGAGGCTCTAGCTGGTCACGGCAAGCTAATCAACATCACCCTCCACAAAGACTCAAGCATCGAGGTCGCCGACCAGGCTAGAGGTATTCCAGTTGATATTGAACCTAAGACTGGGCTCAGTGGTGTTGAAGTCGTTTTCACGAAGTTGCACGCTGGTGGCAAATTCGGCTCTGGGTCCTACGCTGCATCCGGTGGTTTGCACGGTGTCGGTGCCTCTGTTGTTAACGCCCTATCCGAAAGGCTTGAGGTAGAAGTCGATCGAGATGGTAAGACTTGGGCAATGTCGTTTCACCGAGGCGAACCTGGAACCTTTGACGACAAGAAGTCTTTAGCTCCAACCAGTCCTTTCAAACCTTTCAAAGACAAGAGCATGTTGAGAGAGATTGGCAAAGTTGCCAAGGGTAAGACTGGTTCGAGGATCAGATTCTGGGCTGACCCACAAATTTTTATCAAAGATGCAGTTATCTCTCTAGATGACCTTTTAGCTAGAGCCAGACAGACTGCATTCCTTGTCCCTGGATTGAAGCTTGTTGTTTCAGATCAGCGCTCAGGTAAAGCTGATAACCACGAGTTCCTCTTCAATGGAGGAATTACTGAGTTCGCAGACTTCCTTGCCAAGGATGCTCCACTAAGCAACATCTGGAGATTAAGCGGCTCCGGTGCTTACTCGGAAACCGTCCCAGTGCTAAACGCTCAGGGCAACATGGAATCTAAAGAAGTCCAGCGCAACTGTGAAGTAGATGTTGTAGTTCGTTGGGGCACTGACTACGACACAGAAGTCAAGAGCTTCGTAAACATTATTGCAACCCCTAAGGGTGGAACTCACCTTCAAGGTTTTGAGCAGGCTCTGTTGAAAGTATTCAGAACGCAGGCTGAAGCAAACTCGAGAAAGTTCAAACTTGGTTCCGAGAAGATCGAGAAAGAGGACGTCGCAGCAGGTTTGACAGCTGTTGTAACTGTGCGACTCCCAGAGCCTCAGTTCGAAGGTCAAACTAAAGAGATTCTTGGAACGCCCGCAGTTAAGAACATCGTAGCCAGTGTTGTTACCAAAGCGCTTACGGATCGATTCAACAGTTCTAAGCGTGAAGACAAGGCACAAAGTGCTCTTGTCCTTGAAAAAGTTGTGAATGAAATGAAGTCGAGAATTTCAGCTCGAACTCACAAGGAAACTCAGCGCCGCAAGACAGCACTTGAATCTTCATCATTACCGACAAAGTTGGTCGACTGTCGAACACAAGACACCATCGACTCAGAGCTGATTATCGTTGAGGGTGAATCTGCACTAGGAACAGCGAAGCTAGCACGTAACAGCGAGTTCCAAGCACTACTGCCAATTCGTGGAAAGATTCTCAACGTTCAAAAGGCAGCAATCACTGACATGTTGAACAACACAGAGTGCGCATCGATTATTCAAGTAATTGGAGCTGGTTCTGGTAGGAGCTTTGACATCAATTCAGCTCGCTACGGAAAAGTAATCTTGATGAGCGATGCGGATGTCGATGGGGCTCATATCCGAACTCTGCTTCTCACTCTCTTCTACAAATACATGAGACCTCTGGTTGAAGACGGGCGAGTGTTCGCAGCCGTTCCACCACTTCACCGTGTCATCATTATGAATCCGGGCACCAAGGCTAATGAAGTCATCTATACGTACTCGCAAGCAGAACTTGAAAGTCTGCTAGCGAAGCTAGCTAAGGCTGGAAAGAAGTATCAAGAGCCTATCCAGCGTTACAAGGGTCTTGGTGAAATGGATGCCGATCAGTTAGCTGAGACAACTATGGACAGAAAGTCCAGAAGTTTACGTCGTGTAACAGTTGAAGATCTTCAGAAGGCTGAAGACATGTTTGAACTTTTGATGGGTAATGAAGTGGCTCCTCGTAGAGACTTCATAGTTGATAAAGCGGACTCTTTTGAAAGAGAGCGAATCGACGCTTAGTTGCTCCCTGCGCTGACGATTGTCGAAGCAAGAGGTGTTCCTGATGCATCACGCTTAGCAAGCTTTGCTTCAACTTCAAGTGGCTTACCCGATGAACCGGAGGCAAGTATTGGTGAATTGCCAACGAATGCGAAATACAACTGGTTCTCATCGCGAATAAACTTTTGCGCTCTAACACCACCTGTCGCTCTGCCCTTAGGTGGAAATTCGGTTAGGAGGGAAATCTTTGCACTTCCAGAGTCAACTGCTCCTAGTGAGTCGCTGTTATTAGCTGCAGTTAGAACGAGAGTGTCCTTCGAGGGTTTGATTGAGGTGAAGAAGATCACCTTTGCGCCTTCAGCAATTTTGATACCGGCCATACCTGCTGCGCCGCGTCCCTGTGCTCTGACCGTCTCAGCTGGGAATCTGAGAAGCTGAGCATCGTCGGTTACGAAGATTAGTTCGTCCTTGTCTGTGCTCAATGCTGCACCAACAACTGAATCGCCAGGCTTCAACGAGATTACTTCAAACTCAGACTTAGGTAACCAATCGCCAGTAATGCGTTTTACGTTTCCGTGTTGAGTTCCAAGAGCGATAGTTGTGTTCTCATCAAGTTCGAATGCTCCAAGAACTCGAACGTTCTTCGCAAGTCCCAGGAACTCAGCCACTGAAACGCTGCTAGCAGGATCAAAGGTTCCTTCTGCAGCAGGAATATCACTCGCGTGAACTCGGTGCATAACACCGTCGCTAGTCAAGAACCCGATGTCACTTCTTGTTGTGGTCGAAACCTGGCTGCGGATAGCATCATGCTTCTTGCGCTTGGTTCCAGGTGTCACTGGTTCTAGAGTTCTAAGGACCTGGCCGCTAGCAGTGAGAACGATGTGGCAAGGTGAATCAGCTAGTTGTGCATCAATTGCAGATGCCTTAGCAGCGCTTACCGGTTTGATTTCTGTGATGCCATCGCTGATGGTTGTCCTGCGGTCGTCACCATACTTGTCAGAAACTTCTTGCAGTTCTCTTGTGACAACTTCCTTCAAGTTCTTTTCGCTTGAAAGAATCTTTTGCAAGTCAGCAATTTCTTTGGCAAGGTTTTTGGCCTCGGTGTCCAGCTCTAGCTTTGAGAACTTTGTGAGTCTCCTAAGTTTCAGTTCAAGAATGTATTCAGCTTGGATTTCTGACAAAGTGAATTTCTTCATCAAGTTAGTTCTAGCTTCATCAACCTCATCAGCAGTTCTTATGATCTTGATTACCTCATCGATGCTGAGGATGGCTTTCAAAAGGCCTTCTACCAAGTGCAATCTGGCAAGTTTCTTGCCAAGTCTGTTCTCACTTCTACGCTTTGTGACAACAATTCTGTGCGCTAGGTAAACGCCGAGCATGTCTCTTAGTCCAAGAGTCTCTGGTCTTCCTTCAACCAGCGAGACATTGTTGATGCTGAAAGACTCTTCAAGTGGGGTGAATCTGTATAGAAGGTCTAGAACGACGTTTGGATCGAAACCTGTCTTGAGTTCGATGACCAGCTTCAATCCGTTTGCGCGGTCAGTGAGGTCAATGACATCCGCAATACCTTGGAGCTTTTTTGAGTTCACTCCGTCTTTGATCTTTTCAATCACGCGTTCAGGTCCAACAAGGTATGGGAGCTCAGTTACGACTAGAGCCAGTTTTCTAGGGGAGACCGACTCGATTGTTACTCTCGCTCTTGTCTTGAAACTTCCGCGTCCAGTTTCATAAGCTTCCTTGATTCCATCGGTTCCCATGATGATTCCACCGGTTGGCAGGTCTGGACCTGGAATGTATTTCATGAGATCAGAGGATTCAAGCTTGGTGTTGTTCAAAAGTGCAATCGCTCCGGCGATAACCTCACGCATGTTGTGCGGTGCCATGTTGGTAGCCATACCCACAGCGATACCTGCTGAGCCATTTACTAACAAGTTGGGGAACGCTGCGGGAAGAACTTCTGGTTCGGAGAGTTGAGCATCGTAGTTTGGCTTGAAATCAACGACATCTTCGTCCAAGCCCTCATTCATGAGAAGTGCAGCTGGCGCTAGACGAGTTTCGGTGTATCGAGCAGCAGCAGGACCGTCATCAAGCGATCCAAAGTTTCCGTGCCCATCAATGAGTGGCACTCGAAGGGTGAATGCCTGGGCCATGCGGACCATCGCGTCGTAGATTGCACCATCACCGTGAGGGTGAAGCTTTCCCATTACCTCTCCGCTTACACGGGCTGATTTGACGTGGCCTCTATCAGGTCTAAGACCCATTTCGCCCATTTGGAAGATGATTCTTCTTTGAACAGGCTTAAGGCCATCTCTAGCGTCTGGTAGGGCTCGAGCGTAGATAACTGAGTACGAGTACTCGAGGAACGATTCACTCAGCTCTTCGATGAGTTCTATGTCAACGATTCTCTCGTCAGGGAATCGCTCCGTAGGCTTCTGCTCGGTCATAGTCTTTCGTCTTGAATCTACTGCCGTGTGGCAGACTTGTCTCGATGCTTACGATGTTACCTTCAGCCCCTAAATCATTGGGGAGGCTTGGCGAGGTGTTGGTAAGCGCTCTGAAATCGGTATCCGGAGAGACCAATAGCCTAGGTTTACCTTCAAGACGTTCAGTCTGCGTGATCCTCGTTGATGGACTTGGTGCTGCAAACCTCAAGAGCGCTGCTGGTCATGCGCGGTTCCTGAACACAATACAGTCTGACTCAGCGATGTGTTGGTTCCCAGCAACAACATCAACTTCCATCACTTCATTCGCAACTGCATCGAACCCCTGGGAAAACGGCTTCCTTGGCTATCAGGTCTTCGACCACGCTAATCAATCTCCAATGAATTTGCTCTCAGGATGGAAGGACTATTCGGAAGGTGAGAACTTCCAAGAGGCAGCAACTATTGCTCAACTCGCATCATCTCTTGGTGTTGGTTTTCACACCGTCGCACCATCTGCCTATGAACGTTCAGGCTTCACTGGTGCAACAATGCGTGGAAGTATATTTCACGGGGTAGACAGGATTGCTGACAGGTTCAGCGAGGCCCAGAAGCTTCTAGCTCAGCTAGAAGATAAGGTTGTCTACCTATACATTCCTGAACTTGATCAGTTGGCTCATGCCAAAGGTTCTCAATCAACGGCTTGGTTGAATCAACTCGAGGACGTGGATTCGCTCGTTAAGAACTTCGTTTCTTCCATCCCTAAGAGTTCAGGTGTGATTCTTACTGCAGATCATGGTGTGGTTGATGTTCCTAAAGAGCACCATGTTTACCTTGACGAGTTCATGCCCAAGTCTGAATTCAAATACGTCGGTGGGGATACCAGATCGCTTTACCTTTACTTTGAGGATGGGGTGGATCAACAGTCTGCCAGAGAATTACTTGAGTACCGCTTGGGTGAATCCTGTTACATCTCTACACCAGATGACCTTATTGCTGCTGGGTATTGGAAAACCCTAAGTCCGAAGTCAGAGAACTTGGCTCCCGATTTACTGGTGCTAGCACGAAAGAGAGTTGCGCTTTATCACCGAGGTTTTGCGAAGCTGAAGTCTCTAGAGATGGTTGGCCACCACGGGTCTATTACGAATGAGGAGTTAGCGATACCGCTACTCAAGTTTGGTTTCTAGAAAGTGTCTTCGTCCTCTTCTTTAGTTCCGAAAAGTACTTCAGCCCATCGACTAGTTGTTTGTGGCCTAGCAGGTTCTGCTTCGCTTGTCGCTGGTGTTTCAACTGATTCATCAACAACAGGAGTTGACCCAACCATAGGTTCGAATTTGCTATCAACAGTTTCATCCTGATGAGCTTCTTCAATAACCTCTAATGGTTCTTCGTCGAGAGGTTCGTCTAGATAAGAAGTTTCAAAGATTGTCTCTGGTTCTTCTGGAAGGACACGAAGAATTGGTCTTGACGATGTGTCTTCTTGAATTTGGATAACTTCGGTTGGCGTTGATGCAGTAATCTCTGGAACAACAGTGAGTGGACTTGGAGCTTCAACTAGGGGAGTTGCTTCGATTACTGGATGCACGAACGAAGTGGCTGGGGATGTTTCAGCCTTCGGATGAATAGTGCTCTCTTGAGGACCCGAACCTGTTAGCGGCATGCCATTTGAGAGTTGAATAGCGCTCTGGTTCTCAGGTGTTAGCAGTAGAAGTTTTGCGTTGAAGGACCAGATAGCTGAAGTCGAAGAGTCGTTCAGTTCATAGTTCACCTGGACCAGCCATTGTCCATCGGTTGACTTCTTAGAAGTCCAGTTCAGAATTCTCGCTTTGTTGGTTGCGAGCCTGTCATCCATAACCAACCCGAATTCAATGTGGGCAGGGTCAGCGAACCGGTCTGTTGCGAGGTTCAGCCTTACGTTGCGAGCCAGGTTAACGACATGATTCAGTTCCGAAATAATCGGAGCTCCATACTTTCTAATGGAGTCTTCGTCAGATGGGTTTTCGACTAGCAACTGTTCGATTGTTTTACCGTGACGAATCTGCTCTTGAATCTCTCTCGGAGTGAGAGCTTTGCCAGCATCAGCTGGCTTACGTGACTTGAGTGCCTTTAGCAGATCTTCAGTTATCTCAAGTGAGTGTTTAGAACCATCAGGTGCTTCTAATTCCAGGTGGCTTGTTGACACACCGGTAATACGTAAATCAGCCATTGCTAGCCCTCCTGTGCATAGTTTTGCACCCTTATCTGCGTTTATCTGGTTTATTGGGGGCGTGCCGCGACACGCCAAAGACCTCGATTACCTGAGAACTTGCTGTTTATAGTCTCTAATGTATTTGCATTATCGGTTTAGATGCGTGAGACTTCCTGCGCCTACCTATTTTGTTTGAAAGGAAAGTAATTGGCCACCGATTACGATGCCCCGCGCAAGAATGACGATGACACGGAGTCGTTAGAAGCGATCAAGGACAGAATCCCTGAGGGCACCACAGCTAGTTCAGATGTCGATGACGCTGACCACTCTGATTCGTTCGCAATCCCAGAGGTTGCTAATGAAGAGTTGGACGTCGTCGTGGTTCCTAAGCAGGAAGATGAATTCACCTGCAGCGAGTGCTTCATTGTCAAACACCACTCGCAAAAAGCGCGCAAAGACGGCCAGTACGGCCCTGTCTGCGTCGACTGCTCTAACTAGTTAAATCAGCAAACCGCTTAGCTACTATTTCCGGATGTCTGCTGGAGATTAGCCAGTATGGAGTTGGGTCGTTGGGGTCATTCAATTCGATCTTGAGTAGTCCCTTAACGCCCACTTGGAATCTCACATAAGCGTAAGGGTTCAGCTTTGGTCCCTTCTCTACCTGCTGAGTGCTTATCTCAACTAGAGTGACGGACTTCACGTATGCGGTTGGAATCTGCACCTTGCCAATACTGAGTGACTCTGCAGTAAATTTCAGGGTTGGTGAAGCCAATAATCCTAGGCAGATTATCGCGATCTCAGAAGCTACGAATGTAAAGGAAGCCCAGAATTCATCGAATGCCAAAACAATCAAATACAGGGCTGCTGGTGCGAACAGTGTTGCTAGGAAAAATGAAAGTCCTGGCAATACACGTTCGCTGTATGTGACTGGGCTATTAGTTTTGGTCATGCGTTTAGAATACGACCATGACAAGTATTGATGTGTTAATAAGTTGCTCTGAAGAATTCACTCCATTGATGGGTAACCCTGGAGATGCAGGCTACGACCTGAGAAGCACCATTGACATAAGCATCAAACCAGGTGACAGGGCGCTCATTCCTAATGGTGTCAGGATTGCCCTCCCGAGCGGCTACGTCGCTCTGGTGCACCCTAGAAGCGGGTTGGCGGCCAAACACGGCATCACAGTACTAAATGCTCCTGGAACCGTTGATGCAGGTTACAGAGGTGAGCTGGCAGTGACCCTCATAAACCATGGACAAGACACGTTTGAAATTAAACGTGGAGATCGCATCGCTCAGATTCTTTTCCAAAAATTCGAGACTGTGAATTTTGTTAACGTTACAGAATTACCTGGCTCGCAACGGGGCAATGCCGGTTTCGGCTCTACAGGAGTCAAATGATGAACGAACTGTATCCAAACTCTCCCGAGGGCCTACTCGGCCCTTTCGACGAATCTGACCCACATGCCCCTACTGACCTCGCTGAATTTGGATCCATCGCATTTCTACCCAATCCACGTGTGGTAGTTAGAGCAGAGATCGAGGAAGGCACCGGTCGTATGGTTGCAATCTCCTTTGACTATCTAGACAGCACTCTGCAAGTGCAGGCCTTCGCAAGCCCAAAGGGGGAATCCCTGTGGGAAGAGGTACTCGGAGACATCACCGCAAACCTTGAATCGCAGGGGATATCCTTAGAAAGACACCTAGGTCCATTCGGATCTGAGGTCTATGCACACATTCCATTGAGTGAGAGTGAGCTAAAGCCGGTGCGCATGTTCGGTATTTCGGGCGACAGGTGGCTACTGAGAGGCGTGATTTCTGGGTCAGCAGTAACCGACCTTGAATCTAAGAATGAATTGGAAAGTGTCTTCAGAAGTATCGTTGTCCGCCGGGGGCAAGTCCCGCTTCCGCCAAGAGAGTTGTTACCGCTGTCGCTTCCTGAAGGTGCCATCGTTCCAA
>JBEAMR010000066.1:0-8816 GCA_041165845.1 Actinomycetota bacterium
CGCAGCTCTTGCTTTTGCTGTTACCGGTGTTGCAAGTTCTAAGAAGATCTTTGTTGAGGATTGGCAAGCAATCTTTATCCCAACTGCACTTTTTGCATTTCTGCTAATTCTTGGTTCAGTACTTGGTGCACCTCGATACGAAGCTGAAGGTGAACTAAGAGTTAAGGTATCTGGTTTCTTTACCAGTCTCTTTGAAAGATTGCCTTGGGCAATTAGACCGGTTCTCTCACCAGCTTTTAGAGCTGGAACTGCAGTTGTTTTAGTACTGACAAGCTTCAGTGCTGTTTATATCGCGATCTCACTAGCCTGGAACTGGGTTGAAGTTATACGTCTCTACCAATCCATGCAGCTGACTCTGCTTGGAACCATCTCAGTGAGCATGGGGCAGTTAGCGCTGCTGCCTAACTTCATCGCTCTAGGGGATACTTGGCTAACCGGTGTTGGGTTCTCAATCGGTCAAGGTTCTATGGTTAGCCCATTGGGAACTGAACTAGGTCCAGTTCCAGTTCTTCCGCTGCTTGCTATTGTCCCTCTAGGAAGTTCAAGCCTGGCTATTCTTTTTGTAATTCTTCCGCTGCTTGCTGGTTTTGCAGCGACCCTGATGGTAAAGAGTCACACCGCTGATCTGAGATTCAGTTACGCATCAGCGACATCTGCCGCTCTGGTTCTAGGTCTAGCTATTGGCTTGGTGGCAGGTCTTGAAATGCTGCTCCTAGCTGACTTTTCCGGAGGCTCTATTGGACCTGGACGTATGAGTACTGTTGGAGCAACACCTTGGCTAGTTGGTTTAGTCACCTTTGCTGAGGTTGCGGTTACCTCTACTCTGGCTGCCTTCTTTAGCGCTAGACCGGAGGCGGCAGACCGTGAACTTATTCAGAAGGTGCGGCGGGTAAAATAGGGGGGTGCTCTCAGTTGTCGTTCTCATCTCTGGCAGCGGATCAAACCTTCTTGCTTTACTAAAAGCAGCCGAAAATCCGCTTTACCCAGTCAAAGTTGTCGCAGTTGGCTCCGATAAGGACGCCTCTGGACTAGAGCATGCTGAACTCTTTGAGGTTGACACCTTCATCGTTGAACCTTCCCGTTTCCACGACAAAGAGCAGTGGGCTAAGACCCTTCTGGCAAACGTGTTGCACCACCAACCAGATCTTGTTGTCCTAGCTGGTTTTATGAGGATACTTCCTGAATCTTTTGTTAAGGCTTTAGAAGGTAAATTGATCAACACCCATCCTTCACTACTACCTGAATTCAAAGGTGCTCACGCTGTCCGTGATGCTCTGCAGGCAGGGGCTAATAAGACTGGCGTCACCATTCACTATGTTGATGCTGGTGTTGATACTGGACCGGTCATCGTTCAAAAGGAACTGGCCATCAACGAGGGTGAATCCGAAGCAGAATTACACGAACGTATCAAAATTATTGAAAGAGCACTGCTTGTTGAAACTATCGAGAAGCTAGCGTTAGAAAAATTAGCTAGAGAAGGAAACTAAGTGGCCCAGGCAAACCAATACAGTGCAGCTGATTACCAGCACCGCGACCGCATCGTCATCAAGCGTGCTCTGCTTTCAGTTAGCGATAAGACTGGATTACTTGATCTTGCTAAAGCCTTGAACGAACACCAGGTTGAGATTGTTTCAACCGGTTCAACTGCTTCAACAATTCGTGATGCTGGCATCCCAGTTACCGATGTATCTGCTGTTACCAGTTTCCAAGAAGCACTGGATGGCCGGGTTAAGACTCTGCACCCAAATATCCACGCCGGATTGCTGGCTGATATTCGTCTTACCAATCACCAAAAACAACTTAGAGACCTAGGCATTGAACCATTCGAGTTGGTCGTAGTGAACCTCTATCCATTCGCTAAGACTGTTGCCAGTGGAGCTAAAGGCGATGCTGTTGTTGAGCAGATTGACGTTGGAGGACCTGCAATGGTCAGAGGTTCAGCTAAGAACTTCGCAAACGTTGCAGTGGTAGTTGATCCAACCAAGTATTCAGAGATTGTTGAGGCCCTAATTGCCGGTGGAACTACTCTCAACCAGAGAAGAGAGCTAGCAACCGAGGCTTTCTCACACACAGCTAAGTACGATGCTGCAGTCGCCAGCTGGTTTGTTTCAGAAGTCGAATCAAGAGCGCTTCCTAACCAGACCATTGAGACTTCACACAAGAACCCAGGTTTCCCACAGACCATTGAGATTGAAGCATCGCTAATGAACGTGCTTCGCTACGGTGAGAATGCACATCAGGCTGCAGCTATTTATCGCAACACTGCACCTAGTGCTGTTTCAGGTATCGCTCAAGCCAAGCAGCACGCTGGTAAGGAGATGTCATACAACAACTACGTTGATGCCGATGCTGCCGTCAGAACTGCCTACGACTTTGATGAGCCTGCTGTTGCCATCATCAAGCACGCTAACCCCTGTGGAATTGCTATTGCCCCTAAGGATGCGGTAGACCCGATTGCCGCTGCTCACTCAGCTGCTTTCCTCTGCGATCAGCTCAGTGCTTTCGGAGGTGTTGTTGCTGCTAACCGAACAGTCACCATGGCAATGGCTCAGAACCTTTTGGATATCTTTACCGAGGTGCTAATTGCTCCAGGTTACGAACTTGAGGCATTGAGATTACTGATTGAGCGCAAGAAGAACATGAGAATTCTTGAATTACCTAAGAACTACTCAAGGGAATCTCATGAACTAAGACAGGTCTCCGGTGGTTTTCTGGTTCAAGAACCAGATAACTATCAGAACTTCTCATCAACCAACTGGAAGCTAGTTTCGGGACCTCGACCAGATGATGCCACCATGAAAGATCTGGAGTTCGCTTGGCGTGCGGTTAGGTCTGTGAAGTCAAACGCAATTCTGTTAGCTAAAGACGGTGCATCAATCGGTGTTGGTATGGGTCAGGTTAACAGAGTTGATGCTTGCAAGCTTGCAGTTGATCGAGGCATCATCCGAGTTGTTGGATCAGTTGCAGCCAGCGATGCTTTCTTCCCATTTCCTGACGGCCTTGAGATTCTGATTAACAATAAAGTCAAGGCTGTTGTTCAACCAGGTGGATCAGTTAAGGATGAGGAAGTTATTGCAGTTGCAAAGGCAGCGAACCTCACCATGTTCTTTACCGGTGAGCGCCACTTCTATCACTAGAGGTTAGCGATATCTGCTTGCTTAGCTCTAACAGCTTCTGCTGCTACCTTTAGGTTCTCTAGCTCTGCTGCATCAAGTGGAGTCTCAACTACTGACTTAATTCCACCCTTACCAAGCTTGGCTTCAACACCCAGGTAAACACCTGAGATGCCGAACTCACCATCGACCCAAGCGCAAACTGGGAATACCGCACCTGAATCTTCGTGAACGGCCTTAGCCATACGAGCAACAGCTGCTGATGGTGCGTAGTATGCGGAACCGGTCTTTAGCAATGCCACGATTTCTGCTCCACCGTTACGGGTCTTCTCAACTAGATCAGCAATCTCAACAGCAGAAAGAACTTCGCTCAGTGGCTTGCCATTGACGGTTGAAACGGAAGGAACCGGAACCATGGTTTCACCGTGAGAGCCAAGGGTCAAGGTCTTGACTGAGCCAACCTCAGCACCGGTAGCCTCTGCTACGAAGTTAGTAAAGCGAGCGGTGTCTAGGACACCAGCCTGACCAATTACGCGCTCCTTAGGGAAACCTGAAGCCTTTTGAGCTAGGGCTGTCATCTCGTCCAATGGGTTGGAAACAACCAAAATAACGGCGTTTGGAGCGTGCTTAGCGATGTTCTTAGCAACTCCGCCAACGATGCCCGCGTTTACCTCTAGGAGGTCCATACGGCTCATGCCAGGCTTGCGAGGTAGGCCTGCTGTGATGATCACGATGTCGCTGTCAGCAATTGCCTCGTAGCCAGCACCCTCAGGGGTGGTGGTAGCGCCAATAACCTTGGTCTCATAGCCTTCGATTGAGCGAGACTGGTTGATATCTAGGGCAACACCCTCAGGCTTACCTTCCAAAATATCGGTCAAAACGACTGTGTCGAATATGTCATAGGCAGCTAAACGCTGTGCTGTTGTGGTTCCATAGAAACCTGAACCGATTACTGAGACTTTACCGTGGCGTGCCATGTTGCATTAGCTCCTTGTGGGATGAATTTGGGTGTTTGACGGTTATAGCCTAATGGTTCGGGATAGACTGAAAGGCTTTGTAAACAAAGCTCAAATTCTAGATTTAGGTTGCTAATTAGATGAAAAAACTAGGTACCGTCGGCACGCTCCTGAGGATTTTTCCTTACGCGAAAAGTGCCCTACCCAGAGTGATCCTCGGCACCGTAGCCGCCATCCTCGGTCACATGTTCGCACTAGCAATTCCTCAGTTCCTAAAGAGCCTGGTTGACCAACTCAAGGACAACCCAAGCTTCACAATGTTGGTATTGGCAGTGACTGCCGTTCTTGGCATGGGTCTTCTAGAAGCCATCATGGTCCTACTTAGAAGATGGTTGGTGCTAACTCCAGGAACACATGTTGAGGCGGGTCTTAGAAAGACTCTCTACGCAAAACTTCAAGATCTACCGGTTGCGTTCCACGACAAATGGCCTAGCGGACAGTTACTATCACGTGTCACGGGCGACCTGAGCATGATTCGTCGTTGGCTATCTTTTGGTCTAGTACTGCTAGTCGCCAACATCTTCACAATCGTGGTTGGTTTCATCGTGCTCTATTCATTCAACTGGATTCTGGCGACAGTGTTCTTTGTGATGATGAGCCCACTTTGGATACTTGGTTTTAGATTCGAAAAGGATTACCACGACACTGCTCGAAAGAGCCAAGACCAAGCAGGAGATTTAGCAACCGCAGTTGAAGAGAGTGTTCACGGTGTTCGTGTTCTAAAAGCTTTCGGTCGCGGTGCTTTTATGACTCAAAAGTTTGCTCAGGATGCCCTAAAGCTTCGCGAGACAGAACTCAAGAAAGCCAAGATGGTCTCACGACTTTGGTTCTTCTTCTCAACAATTCCTGACTTTGCTCTGGGTCTCTGTTTGATCATCGGTGTCTGGCAAATTGTTGAAGGAGATATCACCCCTGGTGTGCTTGCTGCCTTTATCTTGACTACACGTGTGCTGCACTGGCCCATTGACTCAATCGGTTTCCTGCTGTCAATGACCATCGATGCAAGAACTGCAGTTGAGCGTTTCTTTGAAGTTATCGACACCAAGGTTGATATTGCTGATCCAGAAGAGCCAAAGCAGATTACTGAACCCAAGGGTCACCTGGTATTCGAGGATGTGCACTTTAGATATGCAGATGCTCCTGACGACCAACCAGATCTACTAAATGGAATTAACTTAGAAATCCAACCAGGTGAATCTGTTGCTCTAATCGGTATTACCGGTTGCGGTAAGACTTCTTTGACTGCCCTTGCAACAAGACTCTACGAAGTCACCTCGGGTTCTATCAAGCTCGATGGTGTTGACATCAGAGACCTTACTAGGGAAGACCTAAGAGCTCGTATTGCCATGGCTTTCGAAGATGCAACTCTGTTCTCTGATTCTGTTAGCTCAAATGTATTGCTCGGTAGGCCCGATAGCACTAAGGAAGAACTTGATCAGGCTATGGGTATTGCTCAAGCTGGCTTTGCCTATGAATTACCAGATGGTCTTGATACAAGGATTGGTGAAGAAGGACTTTCGCTATCTGGTGGTCAAAGACAACGACTAGCTTTAGCTAGAGCGGTTGCTGCTCAGCCTTCAGTATTGGTCTTGGATGACCCGCTATCTGCTCTCGATGTTGATACCGAAGCGATGGTTGAAGATGCCCTTAGAACAGTGCTAAAGGCCACAACAGCCCTTATTGTTGCTCACCGTCCATCAACTGTTCAGCTAGCTGACCGGGTTGCTCTATTGCAAGACGGCAAGATTGTCGCCGTTGGTAAGCACAGCGAACTGCTGGCTACCAACGAGCACTACAGATATGTAATTAGCAGCCTCGATGCCGCTGGAAAGATGATTGAGGTGAACAACTAATGAGCATGCAGGGCGTAAAAGACGAAGAGAAGATTCACCTAAATAAAGAAGAGCAGAAGCGTATCCGAGCACGCTCGATGAAGCTACTGGGCGAGATTATTAGCCCAGTCAAGAACAGGTTGTTCATCAGCCTTGCATTAGTTATCACCAGCCAGGCTCTTAGAGTTTCAGGACCTTTCCTGATTGCCTTGATCATCGACCAGGGTGTGCCAGAAGCTCAAAAAGGCAACTGGGATCCGATGTATTGGTTGGTTGGCGGTTACGTCCTAGCTTCACTGTTAGCTGGTGTGACCATTGCTTTCTTCCTGCGCTTTGCAGCGAGAGTAAACCAAGACATCATGTTTGGTTTGCGTAAGAGGCTTTTCGCTCACACTCAGAAACTATCTATCGAATTCCACGAAACCTATACCTCAGGTCGTGTTATCGCTAGACAGACATCTGACATGGACTCATTGAAGGAACTGCTTGATTCAGGTGGTAACGAGATGATCGCTGGTCTTTTGTTTATGACCTTCACCGCTGTTGCTCTAGTAACAGTTGACCCAGAGTCCTTCCTAATCATGTTGGTCTCTTTCATTCCACTTTTCTTCCTGACCCGATGGTTCCAGATCAATACCAGAATCAACTACCGCAAGACCAGAGTTGCTTCAGCTAAGTTGATTGTTCACTTCGTTGAGACCATGACCGGTATCCGTGCGGTTAAGGCTTTCCGCAAGGAGAAGAGAAACGAAGAAACCTATAAGGGCTTGGTTGAGGATTACCGTTCAGTAAACGCGAAGGTAATTCAGCTATTCGGTATCTATGACCCAGGTCTAATCATGATCGGTAACATCACTGTTGCATTTGTCTTGCTCTGGGGTGGCTGGCGAGTAATGCAGGGGGATCTTGGTATCGGTATTTTGATTTCTTGTATTTTGTATGCGCGAAGCTTCTATGAGCCAATGGAAAACATTGCGATGTTCTATAACTCATACCAGTCAGCTAACTCAGCTCTAGAAAAGATCTCCGGTGTTCTAGAAGAAGAACCTTCTGTCCCTGATTCAAAGAACCCAACCCCGCTTGCACCACAAAAGGGTCATCTGCAGTTTAGAGATGTTCAGTTTGCATACTCCAATGGCAAGGTAGTTCTCCCAAACTTTGATTTAGACATTCCAGCAGGTCAAACAATTGCTCTAGTTGGAACTACCGGTGCTGGTAAATCAACCATGGCTAAGCTGATCTCTCGTTTCTATGATCCAACCAAGGGTTCAGTTGAACTAGATGGTGTGAACCTTAGAGAACTAGCCGATGATGACCTTCGTAAAGCCATCGTCATGGTGACCCAAGAGGCTTACCTGTTTAGTGGATCGGTAGCGGAGAATATTGCTCTAGGTAAACCAGGTGCTTCACTAGAGGAGATTCAGAATGCAGCTAAAGCAGTTGGCGCTCACGAGTTCATCCTGAGCCTGCCTGATGGCTATGACACCGATGTGAATAAGCGTGGTGGAAGAGTATCAGCAGGTCAAAGACAGCTGATCTCATTCGCCAGAGCCTTCATTGCTGACCCAACAGTGCTAATCCTTGATGAGGCAACAAGCTCACTGGATATCCCAGGTGAGCGTATGGTTCAAAGAGGATTGCAGACATTGTTGGCCGGTAGAACTGCCATCATCATCGCTCACCGTCTCTCCACCGTATCTATCGCTAACCGAGTGATAGTTATGGAGCACGGGCAGATGATTGAAGATGACACCCCGGCTAAGTTGATTGCTGGAACAGGTAAGTTCTCTAAGATGCACAAGGCTTGGCGGGACTCTCTCGTCTAGGCTAGTAATAACCAATCACCACTAAATCAGAAGGCACCACTATGGAAAAAATCAAGGTAGTCGGCAAGGTCGTTGAGCTTGACGGCGATGAAATGACTCGCATTATTTGGCAAAACATCAAAGACTCTTTGATCTTGCCTTTCCTAGATGTTGACCTTGAATACTATGACCTATCCATCGAGCACAGAGATGCTACCGATGACCAGGTAACCATTGATGCAGCTAATGCAATCAAAACCCACGGTGTTGGTGTGAAGTGTGCAACTATCACTCCAGATGAGGCTCGTGTGACTGAGTTCAACTTGAAGAAGATGTGGAAGTCACCGAATGGAACTATCCGTAACATCCTTGACGGTGTTGTCTTCCGTGAGCCAATCATCATCTCTAACGTGCCAAGACTGGTTCCTGGCTGGACTAAGCCGATCATCATCGGTCGTCACGCTCACGGAGATCAATACAAGGCAACTGACTTCAAAGTGCCAGGTGCAGGTCGAGTAACAATGACTTGGGCTCCAGCTGACGGTTCAGAGCCAACTACTCTCACTGTTGCTGATTACCCAGAGCACGGTGGTGTTGCGATGGGTATGTATAACTACATGGATTCAATCCGTGACTTCGCTAGGGCTTCGTTCAACTATGGTCTCTCGCGTAACTACCCGGTTTACCTTTCAACTAAGAACACCATCTTGAAGGCTTACGATGGCGCATTCAAGGATGCATTCCAAGAAGTATTCGATGCGGAATACAAGTCAAAGTTTGAGGATGCTGGATTGACCTATGAGCACCGTCTAATCGATGACATGGTTGCTGCTGCATTGAAGTGGGAAGGTGGCTACGTCTGGGCATGTAAGAACTATGACGGTGACGTCCAGTCAGACACTGTTGCTCAGGGCTTTGGTTCACTTGGTCTAATGACTTCAGTGCTAACCACACCTGATGGTAAGACTGCTCTTGCTGAAGCAGCTCACGGAACTGTTACCCGTCACTACCGTGACTGGCAGGCAGGTAAGAAGACTTCAACTAACCCAA
>JBEAMR010000067.1:0-3660 GCA_041165845.1 Actinomycetota bacterium
TTCCACCTAGGTTGTATTCGTAGACAGAGATGTTGTCCTGGCCGTGAATCTCAGCAGCTTTGGCTTCTGTTAGACCAACGGAGGCAATCTCAGGCTCGCTGTATGTGACCTTTGGAATACCAAGTTCGTCGATGGTTGCAGGATTTAGTCCTGCGATCTCTTCGGCGATGAAAATACCTTGCTGGAAACCACGGTGAGCAAGCTGAAGGCCAGGCACTATGTCACCGGCGGCAAATACTCCTGGAACGGAGGTCTGAAGTCGGTCGTTGGTGATTACGTAGCCGCGGTCGATAGTGATGCCGTTTTCTTCGTATCCAAAACCTGCTGTGTTAGGGCCACGACCAACTGCAACTAGAAGAAGTTCAGCGTCGAACTGCTCACCGTTTTCTAGTGTCACGACAACACCAGTCGCACTCTGCTGGACGCCCTGGAATCGAACTCCTGTCTTGAAGTTAATTCCGCGCTTACGGTATGCGCGCTCCATCGCCTTTGAAACTGCTGCGTCTTCGTTAGGAACAAGCGTTGGCAAGCCTTCAATGATGGTTACATCAGTTCCGAATGACTTCCAAATAGAAGCGAACTCAACACCGATTACTCCACCACCCAAGATGATTACCTTGCTTGGAACAAAATCAAGCTGGAGTGCCTGCTCCGAAGTGATAACACGACCTGCGATTTCTAGGCCTGGAAGAGTCTTGCTGTATGAACCGGTTGCTAGAACTAGGTTCTTACCTGTGTAGACATCTCCGCTTACAGTGATTGACTTCTGTCCAGTCATGCGACCCTCGCCTGATACAACTGTGATTGGCTTTGATCCGACAAGACCGGTGAGCCCCTTGAATAGACGGTCAATGATTCCATCGCGGTACTTGTTGACGGCTGGCATATCCACGCCCTGAAGGGTTGCATTGATACCGTAAGCGGCAGCATCTCTAGTCACGTCTGCTACTTCTGCTGAGTGAAGAAGAGCCTTGGTTGGAATGCAACCGCGGTGAAGACAGGTACCACCTAGTTTGTCTCTCTCAATTAGTGCGACCGATAGGCCAAGTTGTGCGCTACGTAGTGCAGCTGCATAGCCACCACTTCCGCCACCTAGGATTACGACGTCAAAGTTATGCTCGGCCAATTTTGCTCCTTTTGAGAGTTATTTTTAGGGGTATACAGGTAAAGATTACTAGAACTATTTCTTAGGCTTAGTTCCCATTTGTTCGGCCAGTGTAACAAGGGTTCTGACCATGGACCCGGTTGCACCTTTAACTGTGGAACCGTAAGGGGCTAAATCGTTGTTGGCGGCTGTTGCAAAGTCAAGGTGGGCCCAGTTTAGGCGGGTCTTGTCCTTAGCGCTCTTGGTACCGACAAATTCTCTTAGGAATAGGCCTGCAACCAGCATTCCTCCAGATGGGTTACCAACTCTTGAGTTCATCATGTCCGCAATGTCTGACTGAAGTAGCTCAAATAGTTCCTCCGGTAGTGGCATGTGCCAAACAAGTTCACCAGCTGTTGAAGCTGCTGACTTCAGGGTTTCAACCGAAGTTTCATCGCCCATGAGACCTGTGTATCTGTTACCAAGGGCAACTCTTGCAGCCCCGGTCAGGGTAGCCACGTCAACGATTAGGTCTGGCTTTAGTTCACTCGCCAGGATCAATCCATCCGCCATGACAATGCGGCCTTCGGCGTCAGTGTTTGTGATCTCGACAGACTTACCGTTGCGGAATGTGACCACGTCGTTAGGTCTGGTAGCTGAACCAGAAGGCATGTTTTCAGCGATACAAAGGAAAGCAGTGACCTTGACTGGCAGACCTAGTTTGGCAATCGCAAGGGTAGCTTCACCAACGGTTGCAGCACCCGCCATGTCATATTTCATGCCAAGGATTCCAGTAGCTGGCTTGAGTGAGATACCTCCGGTATCGAAGGTGATTCCCTTTCCAACTAGCGCTAGGTGCGCCTTGGCGTTTGCTGGTGTGTAAGTGATCTTTACAAGTCTTGGGCCACGAACTGATCCTGAGCCAACAGCCAGGATTCCGTGGCACTTTTCCTTAGCTAGACGCTTCTCATCCCAAACTTCTACTTTTACGTTTGGAATCTTCGCTTCTGAAGAGATTATCTGGGCAAGCTTTGCAGGGTATAGGTCGTTAGCAGGTGCGTTTACTAGGTCTCTAGTTGCATCAAGAGCTTCAGAAAGAACCTTGATTCGCTTTAGCTGGGCTGCTGCAACCTTGTGTGAAGTAACAACTGTCACAGAAGTTAGTTCAGCCTTAGTCTTTTTTTCTGACTTGTATTTTGAATATTCATACTGAACGAATGAGATGCCTTCAAGAAGGGCAATAACTTCTTCCGAGGATGAAAGTGGAAGAGCAAGAACGATAGATTTCTGGTCTCTGAATGCTCGACCAATAGCTCCACCGATGTCGCGGGCTTGGTTTGTAGTTGTGATGCCCTTGCCAACACCAATGAGCCCTGCGGTTTCTGTTCCTAGGCTAAGTCTGGTTGTTGCTTCAGAGCTACCTGAGAAGCTCAGGGCTTTGAGGTTTACACCTTTTAGAAGTGGGTGTCCTTTAGCGGAACCTAGAAATGATGCGGTTTCATTTTCTGAGCCGACAGCAAAGATTTTGATTGAACCGGTAACTGGTTTAGGGCTGATTTTTATTGATAGAGAAGTCATACGATCCATGCTACTTAGTCGAAAGTAGAATGATGTTATGCCACAGCAGAATCAGCTTTTCACCCTAGTGAACTCGGATGTTCAAGTCCCTGAGGGGTTGCATCTGCTAGCCGCAATCTCGGGATTCACCGATGCAGGTTCTGCCATGCAGCAGGTTGCCGAGCACATTCTCGGGAACCTTGAATACACAACAATTGCTGTATTCAATAACGACGAACTACTTGATTACAGATCTCGTAGACCGGTGATGTATTTCGAGCAAGACCACATCGAGGATTATCAGCCAGCAAGCTTGTCCATGCATCTAGTAAAAGATGAGGTGGGGAACCAGTTCCTCTTCTTGAACGGCTATGAGCCCGATTTCAAGTGGGAGGCATTCGCGGCATCAATCGAGACTTTGTTTGCTTACTTCGCGATTAGAGATCTGACTTGGTTACATGCCATCCCATTCCCAATCCCACACACTCGTCCAGTTGGGGTAACTGTTTCTGGAAACCAAAGTGATGTCATTGCGAAGTTCTCAGAGTGGAAGCCGAGAACTCAGGTTCCTGGCAACATCATGCATCTGTTGGAGTATCGCCTTACTCAGGCAGCGATACCTACGACCGGGTTCGTATTACTTGTACCTCATTACCTATCTGACGCCGAATACCCACAAGCTGCTGTTTCAGGACTGGAACTCATCAGTGGTCATCTTGGTTTGGTATTCCCAACCGATGACCTCAGAGATGAAGGTGTCGCTTTCGTCAGAAGACTCTCAAAGCAAATGGAAGAGAACGCTGATCTAGCCGGCATGGTTTCTAACCTAGAGTCCAGTTTCAAGAGCGAGAGAACTGGTTCTGGAATCGGCGTTATCAAATCGCCAGAACGAGAGCTACCAGATGCGGATGAAATCGCCGCTGAGCTCGAAGGGTACCTAGCCAGCCACCAGAAGAACAAACTTGAGAACGATGAGGACCAAGACTGAGTCGATCGCCAAAGCTTGTTCTTGCCGTTGC
>JBEAMR010000068.1:0-27803 GCA_041165845.1 Actinomycetota bacterium
TGGATTATCGATCAGTTGCTTTTTTGACCGCGTATACAGGAATGTATTTGAACATCAAGCCTGCACCGACGAAACCAAGAACACCAAAGGCTGCCATTCCAGCAGTTAGTCCAATCGAGTAAACGAGGACCGCAAGTATTGGTGGAGCTGCGGCATCTCCCACATCTATCAATACTCGATACGAAGCGAGGAATTCATTTCGTTTATCTTTAGGTGCAAGGTCTGCACCCAGCACCATGATCACACCGCTACCGATTCCATTTGCTAGAGACATGAGAAGAGCAAGCAAAAGGAAAGTTGAGCTGTCGACTGCTATTCCCACGATTAGGTGAGTAATACCCAAACCAATAAGTGTCGGAACTGCAGCAAAACTTCTTCCGAACCTATCCATGATCTGACCGCTCAGATAGAAGAGTGCAAAATCTAACGCTCCGGCAATGCCGATAAATAGAGATGCCTGGTCCGCTGGAAGATTGAGAGCAATTGCAATAAGCGGAAGACCAACCATCCGTGTTCCACGAAGAGCTGTGAGGATTGAGGATGCTGCTCCAAGGGTTGCTAGTTTCTTCCACTCCCGTTTCGCAACTCGATAGGTTTCAGCAAGCGACGAAGCAGCGTTTGGAACATCTTCCTCACTCTTCACAATTATCAAGATGAAAGCAGTAACGCCACAGAGGATTAGCGGGAGATAGAAAACTTCGGTTACTGAGTAATTGAAGATAATCCAGGCACCAATGACAGGACCTGCGAAAGAACCAGCTCGGAACATTCCACCGAGGATCGAGAGTGACCTAGCGCGGTATTCAATTGGGACATGTTCAGTCATCCAGCCAAGTCTGGCTAGTCCGAAGATGGCAGCCGATGCTCCAACAATAAAGACACCAGTACCCAACATGAACAGATTCAAGGCAAACAAGGAGAACAGGATTCCAAGAGCAGAAGCTACCGATGCCCATATCATGGCTTTGCGTTCACCGATGGCATCAACGATCTTGGCTGCCGGAATCTCTGCGCAGAGCCTTCCAATCATCAAAGTTCCCGTTACAGCACCCGCTGTTGCCAAATCTGCACCTAAGCCGATTGCACTTGCAGGAATGCTTGGCAGGATTCCGTATTCTGCTGTTGAGAAAAGGAAAGAAGGTAGGAAAACAGGCAGCACTAGTTTGCGCTTAGAGAAGGTTTCCTTGGTTTGGCTCACCGCTCAATTATCCCCTGAGTGGCAACGAGCCACAGCACTAAAAGCTAGGGCACTTAGACTAGAGAACATGTCCGAGCTTGATTTGTCGTTAGAGATAAGGCAAATCCGTAGCATTTTCGCCACCATTGCCGAAGTCACCGACCTCCCTAAATTAGAGATTGAGATCGCTGAACTCGAGAAGGCTGCTCAAGTTCCAAACATTTGGGATGACCCAGAGTCAGCACAGAAGGTAACCAGCGCACTCTCTCGTAAGCAGGCCGCGAGAAACAGAATCCTTGAGATCTCGCGTCGTCTCGACGATCTTGAAGTTTTAGTTGAACTGGCTAACAGCGAGGCAGATAAGTCAGCTGCTAACGAGGCAACTGCAGAGCTAGAAGCACTTAGAAAGTTAGTTGCCGAACAAGAGATTCAGACACTGTTAAATGGTGAATATGACTCTAGGGCTGCAATCATCACTATCCGCTCTGGAGCTGGTGGTGACGATGCCACTGACTTTGCCGAGATGTTGATGAGAATGTATTTACGTTTTGCTGAGAAGCAGGGCTGGCCAGCTCAAGTCCTGGACACTTCATTTGCTGAAGGAGCTGGAATCAAGTCAGCAACTTTTGAAATAGACGCTCCTTATGCATATGGGCAGCTATCTGTTGAGGCTGGAACTCATCGGCTAGTTCGTATGAGCCCGTTCAATTCGGCAGGCAAGAGGCAGACCAGCTTTGCTGCTGTTGAAGTTGTTCCACTAATCGAGCAGACCGATGTTGTTGACATCCCTGAATCAGATATTCGTATCGATGTATTTAGGTCGTCTGGTCCTGGTGGGCAATCGGTTAACACAACTGACTCTGCAGTTCGTATTACCCACTTACCAACTGGAACTGTTGTCTCCTGTCAGAACGAGAAATCCCAACTGCAAAACAAGGCAGCTGCTATGCGAGTGCTGCAGAGCCGTTTGCTTGAGATTAGAAGATCAGAGGAAGAAGCAACTAAGAAGCAGCTGGCAGGAGATGCGACAGCCTCCTGGGGTGACCAGATGCGTTCGTATGTTTTAGCTCCGTACCAAATGGTCAAAGATCTAAGAACCAATTTCGAAGTAAATAACCCAGATGCAGTCTTTGATGGCGATCTCGCTGGATTTATTGCTGCAGGTATCAGATGGCGTAAAACCGGCTCTAATTAGGGCTATTGCTTAGACACGAGCCAGCCAAAGCCTAGGTATTTCATCTTGCAACTTAGGCTAAAACATAATGATTTCCATTTCTTCTGTCTCAAAGCAATACAAGGGAGCACCACGTGCTGCCCTTGAAAATGTCTCACTCGAAATAGATAAAGGTGAGTTCGTTTTCCTAGTTGGAGCTTCTGGTTCAGGTAAATCAAGTTTGATGCGAATGATCCTTCGTGAGGATCTTCCAACCAGTGGAAGTATTCACGTTTTGGGGGAGAACCTGATCGGGATCCCTAACCGCAGAGTTCCACACTTCAGAAGAAAACTGGGCGTTGTCTTTCAAGACTTTAGATTGCTCCCCAACAAGACAGCTGCTCAGAACGTTGCATTCAGTTTGGAAGTTATTGGTAAATCGAGAGGCTTCATTGCTGAAGCAGTCCCAGATGTTTTGCGTCTTGTTGGTCTAGAAGAGAAAGCCAACAACCTGCCGAGCGAACTCAGTGGTGGTGAACAGCAGCGTATTGCGTTAGCTCGGGCAATCGTGAATAAACCTGCAATTCTTCTTGCCGATGAGCCAACCGGAAACCTAGACCCTGCTACCAGCATCGACATCATGGCGTTGCTTGAACGAATAAACCTATCTGGCACGACAATCGTTATGGCAACCCACGATCGCGGAATTGTTGACCGTGGTCAGAAGCGAGTTGTTGAACTAAGCCAGGGCAAGATTGTTCGCGATGCTAGAGGAGCAAGCTACGGAGTCGGAGAATGAGATTTAGTTTCGTCTTTAGCGAAATGGGTATTGCGATAAGACGCAACCTAAGCATGGTCATCTCCGTAATTCTGGTTACCTTTATTTCTCTTACCTTCGTTGGAACAGCAGGATTACTGCAGCAGCAAATTGGTTCGATGAAAACCTATTGGTATGACAAAGCACAGGTTGCTATTTATCTCTGCACTGAAACCTCACCAGCTGAAGTTTGTCCTCAGGGGGAAGCAAGCCAAGATGTTCAAGACACCGTTACTGAAAGATTGAAATCAGCGACTGTAGCTGAATACATCGACAAGTACTACTTCGAGAACCACCAGCAGGCTTACGAAACTTTCCAAACAGAATTCAAAGACAACTCAGTGGCTAAGTATGTGAAGCCTGAGCAGTTGAATGAGACCTTTTGGGTGAACTTGAAAGACCCAAACCAAGCTCCGATCATCATTGAGAGTTTCAACGGGCTCTCAGGTGTTGAAGAGGTAAAGGACCAGAGAACTTACCTAGATCAGATCTTTAGCATTCTGAATATCGCAAGCCTCGCAGCACTTTCTATTGCAGCCCTAATGCTCTTCTCAGCTGTGCTGCTAATCTCAACAACCATCAGACTCTCAGCTGTTATGCGTAGAAGAGAGATCGGAATCATGCGTCTTGTTGGTGCAAGCAATTTCTACATCCAATTACCTTTCATCCTCGAAGGTGTTGTTGCCGGTGTGATTGGAAGCCTTCTAGCCGGTGGAGCCATATTAGGGATTGTCCAGATCTTTGTTCAGGGCTTCCTAGCTACCCAGTTGCCGTTCACTAGTTTTGTGGGAATCCCTGATGCCCTAGCCCTACTCCCACTCCTCGTACTTGCAGGTGGTGGTTTAGCCGCTTTTGCAGCTGGCTCTGCCATCAGGAGATATTTACGGGTCTAACGGTTAGACTGGGGGGCTGTCTAGATTATCTAGAGAGTTCAACCTATCCAGGAGCGAATCGTGCCTAGAGAACGTGGCGAAAAAGTAGTTGCCACCAATCGTAAAGCCCGTCACGACTATCACATAGAAGACGTGTATGAGGCTGGCCTTGTGCTATCCGGGACAGAGGTCAAATCTCTTAGAGCCGGCAGAGCGAGCTTGGTTGATGGCTTTGCCAGCGTTGAAAACGGGGAAGCTTGGTTGGAGAATGTCCACATCCCTGAGTATCTTCAGGGCACCTGGAATAACCACAACACCAGACGTAAGCGCAAGTTATTGCTGCACCGTGACGAGATAGCAAAACTAGCCGGCAAGATCAAAGAGTCAGGTTTCACCCTCATTCCTTTATCTCTCTACTTCAAAGACGGTAGAGCAAAGGTAGAACTCGCTTTGGCTAAGGGTAAGCGTGAGTATGACAAACGTCAGACTCTAAAGGAACAACAGGACAAGCGTGAAGCAGATAGAGCAATGTCTACTAAAGGCAAAGACTGGTAAGTATTCCTGATAATTCGGGAATAAATGACACAAACTCATTGTTTATGACTGTAGATAGCTTTATAGTTGTCTAGCCCTAACAAGGGTTTTGGTAATTCAATATGGGGATGATCGGTTTCGACAAGGCTTCTTGATACGAAAAGAAGCGGGCCGTGAATGTAGCGTCAACACGTAAATGTTCGCTGCAAAATATAGGTGCTAAATCTAACAGCACTGACTTCGCCCTAGCCGCTTAATAGCGCCTAGCCCGAGTCCGTTAGTCCAACATTAGATTTCGTGTTGGGTCCTAGCGTCATTTAGAAATCTAGCTGTGTAGTTACGCCTTAGGGCTACATGGGACTTTTACTCAGGCTGGGCTGGTCGGTTTAGTCGCTTCATGCAAAGACCGCAGCCGAGAAAATCATTAGTGAAGCTACGCCCGTAGAAGAGTTCGTTTCGATGTCATGGACGGGGGTTCGATTCCCCCCATCTCCACCAGTGACCTATTCGTAGGACACAATCCCCTAAAACAAAGGGCTATCGAGCAATCGGTAGCCCTTTTTGGGTTAACCCTGATCGCGTTCACAATATTGCCCAGACGAGTCAGTGGGACAGCCTTTGATTAGGGGGCTCATTTCCTGTCTCACAAATCTGAATTAGAGTAGAGGCCTAATGTTGTTGTCGTTGTCCTTGTTAGGGCCGGCCAGCCAGACAATGAATCCAATGACTATGATCACGACGCTTACAACAAACATAAATGCGCTTCCAAGTGATTGACCTGTGTAAGCCGAAGATGCTGAGTTACCAAGGGCGTTAGAGAACAGAAGAATAAAGACACCTATTCCCATTAGTACCAGTCCAAAAGTTTTCATGTTCCTCCCAACAGAAAGCATTGCAGAATCAAGTTTAAATCTTTAGGGAGATAGTGGCACACTGACTGATTTGTTATAAATTCGGCACGAGTGAAAGGGATGACAGGATCGACTTCGGGCGCCACTAAATCCGACTCACAATTTGATACGGGTTTTTGCACTTGAGTACCAATAGGCTCGAAGTAATGTTCCAAGAAAGGTAAAGATCATGGCTTCAAATAAAACTGAAAAGCTTGCTAACAAGACAAGCGAAAAAGGTTTAACTAGATACAACTTCATTGCAGGTGTTTTGCACCTGGTTTCAGCAATTTCACTTTTTGCAATCCTTGCTCAGGTAAAGGTTCAGGGATACTTTCCTGTAACAGCTGACTGGATGCAAGGCCCTCCAGGGTTCAAGGCTGGAGACGTCGTTGAAGGTTTCGTAATCGAAGAACCAGAGCGCGTTGTTCTCTTCACTATCAACCTCGGTGGAGCAGTAATAGCGTTCCTTTTGCTTTCAGCAATCTTCCACTTCGCGATCATTTCCCCATTCTTCAAGAAGAGATATTTCGAAGGGCTCGCTAACACTCACAACTACTTCCGTTGGACTGAGTACTCTCTTTCTTCTTCAATCATGATCACTTCGATCATGCTGCTAAATGGTTTCACTGACTTTGCTGGATTGATTGCAGTCTTTGCAGTGAACGCAAGCATGATTCTCTTCGGTGCATTGCAGGAGAAGTATGAGAAGCCTGGTAACGGTAAGGCTTTGCCATTCATCATGGGTTGCATGACCGGTGTCGTCCCTTGGATCATTATTGGAATCTCAGTATTCCGTCCCGGATACACCGGAACGAACGAGATCCCAGGCTTTGTATTCGGAATCATCATCACAATCTTCATCGCCTTCAACACCTTTGCTATCAACCAAGCGCTGCAATACCGTCAGGTTGGTAAGTGGAAGGACTACCTATTCGGTGAGCGTGTATACATCACACTTAGCTTCGTAGCTAAGTCACTGCTTGCTTGGCAGGTATTCTCTGGAGCTATCATTCCAGCGCTGGCAAACAGCTAAACAAGTATTAGGGGAGTGGCGGTCACTAACGTGGCCGCCATTTTCTTTTTGTTAGCCAATGAGCTGAGCGACTCGCTGCGGAGACACCCCGAGCAATACAGCAATATCTCTCATGGTTAGACCTTCATCGCGCATTCTAGATACTACAGTTCTAATCTCTGCTGATGCTTCATCTTGAAGTCTTTGAGCTTCCTGCATTTTTACTTTTGCTGTCTCTAGATCGCAGATGATGCCAGGCAGTTCAGCTTCGACTTTGATTACAACGTCACAGACTTCTTGGTTACCCTTTTGTTCTTCTAGGGTTTTGATTCTTTCTACGATCATGTCTTTGCACTGGTCCAGGCGTCTAGCGGAGACGGTAAATCCCTCTGGGCCTGAAACTTCTGCTGTCCAGCCCTCTTGGGTGCGCTCGGCATGAACCTTGACTTCCATGGTTCTCCTCCCGACACGCAGTAAAGGGGGACTTGACTTATTTAGTCAAGTGGTGCTTTACTAGTAAAAGTCTAAACCAGACTCATACACAAAACAATGATTGATCGAAAGGTTCCAATGAACATGCTCATCACAGTGGCAGCTCTAGCAGTTGCTGGTTTCACCTCATACGCATTCACCAAGGCTGGCATCGACAAGCTTAAGACCTCTGATGCAGATCTACTTGCTCGTGGCTGGGGCTGGGTTTCAAAAGCTCCTAAGGGCACAACCAAGTTCATCGGTCTAGCAGAGTTGCTCGGTGGACTAGGTGTAATTCTTTCTCCAGTAGCAGTTACCGTTTTCAACTTTGATTGGGCATTGCCACTGGGTATCGCAGCAGCTGCAGGTCTTGCAACCATCATGGTGCTAGCAAACCTAGTTCACATCGTTCGCAAAGAATTCAAGTACACATACAAGTCAGGCCTAATGCTTCTTGCTGTGACCGTTATTGCGACTGTGCTTTTGGCTTACTACCCAACAGCCTAAAGTTCTCGTCCAACGCCAGCCCTGGTTGCAGCTCTTCTTAGAGTTGCGATTAGGGCTGTCCCAGTTAATAGAATCAGCACACTTGTTGTGATTGCTCTGCCGAGATCCCAAACAAGACCGCCGGTGACTATTTCATATTGAATAAACCGAGTGAGATTAGAAAGAAGTGCATCCCCTGGAACGTAACTCAACTGCGTTCCAACTCCAGCTAGGTATGGCCAGTTCCACATCGTCATCAGCCCACCGTAAACAAAGCTTGCCAGTACTGAGTAACCAATCAACCACAGGTTTTGAACCCACTTATTTCCACTCCTAGGAATAAGTCCTGCACCTAGACCAACGAGAGCCGCCCCCATCATCTGGAAAGGTAGCCAGGGACCGATACCACCGGTCAGCAGAGCAGAGACCAGTATCGAACTTGCGCCAAGGATAAATCCGAAGCCACTACCGAAAACAAATGCTCCCAGAATAATCAGGAAGAACGCTGTTTCTATTCCCGCAGTTCCAGCCCCAAGTAATCGAATGACTGCATTCAGCGCGATCAATACTCCAAGTAGAGCTAACTGTTTCGATGAGATGTCTCCGGTAGCAAATTCAATGAGGACAAGAATCAAGACAAGCGGCATCAGGACAATAAAAATAGTTTGCGCAAGAAGAGTCTCGTTCTGTTCACCGGCCTTAATGAACAGGGGCCAGGTGAACATCAACAAACTGGCTAAGCCAGCAATCGCGATGCTAAAGCGAGAGATGATTAAGTTCATTGCTTCACCTGCTCGATAGTTATCAAGCCCGGTGTTGCCGTAATCTCGGCAATTTGCGATGCTCTAGAACTCCCTGCTCCGAGAGCATCAATCGGGCTCTCATCACTAACCAGATTTCCATCAACAAGAGAAAGCACCCTGTCAGCGACCATGGCGACGAACTCGATATCGTGAGTAGCAAGGAGGATGCTTCGGTTGGTTGTTCTAAGGTTTTTCAACTGTTTTGCCAGTGCGCGTTTAGCAGCATAGTCAAGACCTCTGGTTGGTTCATCGAGGATTAGAACTGGTGCATCTTTGACTAGCTGCAGTGAAAGCACTAGAGCTAGCTGCTGTCCTGCTGAAAGATCTCTTGGATGCATTGAGGTATCGATTCTTCCTGCCAGTTTTTGGAAGTTCGATGCTGTTGTTCCAGGTGGAACTTCTGCATACTCATCAGACTCATGTAATTCATCTGCAAGTGATTGAAGAAAGAGTAAGTCTGCAGCTCGTTGCGGAACCATTGCTAGCAGAGATAGACGAGCCTGAGGAGATAGTTCTTTAGGGTCCTGTCCAAGAACACTAACTACACCTGAAGTTCTGGTTCCGCTACCTTGCAATGCCCAACAGAGACTTGATTTTCCCGAACCGTTATCACCCATAAGAGCAGTGATTTGATTGCCAAAGAGTTCGAAACTGCAACTCTTCAGAGCCTGCACAGTTCCGAAGCTAACGACGAGGTCTTCTGCTTTCAGAACTAAGTCGTGAGGTTGGTTTACACCTAACTTTTCGAAGTTCGCCGGAGCTTCTATCCAGCGCTTGTTAGCTTCTGCATTTGAAATGGCTAGCGGCTTCCAACCGAGCCTTTGCCCAAGTTCAATGATTGGGGGAGCGAACCTAGCATCGTTGAACTGATCCTCAGGTTTCCCCTTTGTGACAGAGCCGTCACCGTGAACTACAAGAACTGAGTCAACAGAACCTAACACTCTAGAAATTCGATGTTCTGCAAGCAGGATGGTAACCGATTCCTCGTTGGCTAATTTCTTCAGAATCGCTAACACCTCTGTTGCACCATCGAGGTCGAGTGCGGATGTTGGTTCATCCAACAGCAGTATCTTCGCACCTGAAATTAGTGCTGCAGCAATTGCCACTCTTTGCTGTTGACCACCGGAGAGGTTAACAAGAGATTTATCTAGCAGGTGCTCCAGGTTGAGGAGATTGCTAAGCCAGTTAACTCTGATAGCAATCTGTTCCTCAGGCATAGCTAACTGCTCCGCGCTGTACACGATTTCATCTAGAACTGTGTCAGCGACAAAGGCTCCCTCGGGTTGCTGGTTCACATATCCGATGAGATTAGCGAAACTATGTGGCTCGTGTCCAAGGTAATCAATTCCATTGATAAGCAATTGCCCAGAAATAACTCCACCTGTGAAGCTGGGAGCCAGACCGTTTAGCGCTTTCAGAAAAGTTGATTTTCCGCTTCCAGTTGGCCCGCAAACCAATACAAATTCTCCAGGGTAGATTTCCAGATTTACTCGGCTAAGTTGCGGTACTTCAGACTTCTGAGTGCCATCCGGATTCAGATAGCTGAAAGTGAGGTTCTTTATTTCAATCATCTTGAGAACAAACCTCCGAAGGCAGACATAATTACTGCGGCACTGAGGCTCAACAACACCGCATCTCCGCTGCGCCAGGGCAAGACTATGTATTGAGTTCTGATCACTCTTCCTGACGAGAGCTTGAATGAAATGAAAGCAAAAACAAATCCAATAATTAAAACACTCAGGTCAACTAATTGAGTTGAGTTTGAAATGAGCAGCATCGCAACTCCTGCAACTATAAAAGTGAGCGCTAGAAAGGTTGTGATTCGGGTTATCAAAACACTTTTGGTGTGAGTTTCCCTTCTGCCAAATCCCCGGGCAGACATGCTTGCAGCTAACTGCATTGATTGCTCAATGGTGTCCTCGAGAACTGGGATCACTATTCCCGAGATAGCTTTAACTCCTTTTGAGCTGCCTCGAAGACCTCTCGAACGACGGACCCTGTTGAGGCTAGTTATAAGTTGAGGTGCGAGGTTTATAGCGATTGAGATAGCGGCTGCAATTTCATAAAGAGCGCCGGGAGTTGCCCGCAGTAATTTTCTGGGGTTCGCAAGAGAGTTAGCCATCCCGATTGCAAGAATTATTGCTGCCAATCTCAAGCCATCCAGCAAAGCCGCATTCATTGATAATGTCGAAACGGCACCAAGTAGATGTAATGAGTTTCCGAAACCGAGATCAATTTCAACGGATGGGAGATTAAGCAAAATGCCGGATTGCGCATCTGCCAGATTGAAAAATATTCTAAAGATTACCCTCAAGGCAACGACTATCAAACCAAGGACTAGGTAGAACCTAATCGAACGCGCCCAGGGAGATTCATCTCTGCAAAGCTTTACGGTCAACATGGCAACAGCACTGATACCCAGAAGAACAAAGATATTCGAACTCAATGATGCAGACAGTGCTAGGGAGATCCCAGCAATCCACCATGCTCCTGGATGTGTCCTCCCTGCTGATAGCAAGTGAAATCGTTTAGTTCGCTGCACAGACAATTGTCTCTGGTTCCCTCAGGGGTGGCTCTTCTAAATCTTCAGAAGGTAATTTGAATATCCAAGCTTCAGCAGTTCCACACGTAGGTCTGTGATTGGCGGCACCCCAGGTGCTGTATTGCCACTGTGAGGTTTCTTCGTTTGCTACAAAGTATGCCCAACTACCTACAGCGGGATTAGGCATGTCCTGGCATTTCTCGTTCTTATCCTCTGGAAAGCCTTGTATGCGACAAACGAAACCAATCGGATATTTTGACGTTCCGGTGACGCTGAGTCCAGCAGCTTCAAACAAATACCACGATGTATCAGAGTAGTTTTTAATGCACTTCTCAATTGTTTCTCGTTCGCTGTCTGAGCCGAAATCAACCAAGAGAGAAACGCCATCGGTTTTGCATTGCCCTTCAAGCACTGAAACAGCCATACTCGAGTTAGTCGGGTTGCTATCGGTTTGCACCCATTGAGTGAGTGCAAACCCGATAGTAACCAGAGCGACTAAGCTCGGCAAACTGAGTCGAACCAAAAGGCGCATAGTTTGCTATCTAGTTGCTCGGTTCAAAACATCAACAAAGTTGAGATTTGAAAGTGCTAGAAGTGATTGCGCTGTGCTGAAAGTGTCGCTGTTTGGATCTGTCCAGGGTGCAATAACACCACCATCGGTTTCATTAATTCTTGATTTCAACCAATCTTGAGCATCGGTGACATCAGTTTCGAGACCGGACAGCGCCATGATTGCGTAGGCAGTTCCGCTGATGTCAACATCGCCGTAGGAATTCCAGTGGTTGCCATCAACAATGTTTCCTAAGACGAACGCTTTAGATTTATCAATAGCAAAACTCTTCGCAGCTTCTTCCGCTTCAGTGCCGGATCCCAGTGAAGCCTGAATTGCCATGATTGCAAATGAAGTAACGTCTGTGGCACTGTCACTTTGGGTGTCTCCTGTTGTGTATTTGTAACCACCACTTACCTCGGCAAGTTGGGTGAGTTTTAATGCAACTGTGTTTGCCAATTCTCTTTCACCCTCTGCTAGTAGAGCGAAGATAACCCAAGAGTAAACGAAGTTGTTCCCATCTAGAGAACCATCTTCAGCGATACCAGCCTTTACTTCTTCGGCTGCAGCTATAACCGTTTGATCTGAATCAAAGCCGAGAGCGTGCGAAGTAAAGAGGTAAGAAGCTTTCAGCCCGATTGAATCGAATGATTCAGTGTTTGCTTTAGCCCAGTCGACAGCCTTGGTTTGCTTGTCGGCACCATAGCCAAGAGCGGACAGCGCAGTCATTGCCTCAAGTGTTATGCCCTCTTCGGCTTCACCGGGGGTAAAAGTATCGAGGAACTCGCCGTTGCTGAACTTGTCAAAGACAAATTTGCTGGTGGCGGGCTGGGAATCCTTGAACTGAGTGTCGCTGGAGCAAGCGCTCAAAGCTAAGACTAGTGATGAAATTACTGCTGTGACTAATGCGAGACGGCGCATTCCGGTTTTGTTTGTTGACATCGCAACCCTTTCTTAGGTGCGATCTTTGTGCTTCGACGGGCAAGAAAAGCCACCCGACTCCACCCGCAGACCTCGACGGTTTATATAGGAGTCATTGCTCAGTTCAGGCGATCCGACTTATCTTTAGAAGACTCACGGTTGCGGGACAGCACTGGATTTTCACCAGTTTCCCCTGAAAAAAGCAACTACAGCTCAATTTGAGCGTTCCCCCACACTAGCACCGTATTTGTTCTGAGTTATCTGATTTGCACGCATTTCGTGGATTTTTCGCAGAGTTCACTTTGTTTCAGAATTGTAAAGAAATGTAACGATTTACCCATTACCCCGTAGAAGTTGTCCCTAGTTAGTTGTAGAGTTCTATCACCCAAGGAACTTGTGGGTCGTGAAGCCTATTCGCACCCGTGGGAACCGAAATAAACAAGGAGAAACAATGAAGAAAAGTGTAATCAAGGGCGTAGCTCTTGTTGCTGCTTCGGTTCTCGGTGTAACAGGCCTGAGCCTTGCACCAGCATCCGCAGCGACTCGCACCACAGTTGTGATTCAGGAGACCAACAGCCTTACCGGTCTTAACACAGCTGTAGTCGGTGCAAACCTTGTAACCAACGTTGACGTAACTTACCCAACTGGTTCAGGTTTCACCTACTGGAACAACAAAGCTCAGTTGGTCCGCAACACAGCTTTCGGTACATTCAAGATCACCAAGAACGTTCCTGGTGACTTCCGTGTTACCTACACAGTTAAGAAGGGTATTAAGTGGTCAGACGGTACTCTAATCACCGCTCAGGACCTACTTCTTAGCCACGCTATTTCAAGCAGTGACTACTCAGTAAGAGCTGGTTTGGGAGACCCAACACCTGCAGATCCTGAGGCTACTCCAACTAACAAGTTTGACTCAGCTGGATACGGTGGTCCTTACGATGACCACACCGACGCTGACTCATTCCAGATTAGCGACGACAACTACTCTCTAACCGTTAGATACGACGCGTTCCAGCCTGACTGGCAGCTATTCGGCCCTGGCCCAAGCCCAATCCACGCTTTGATTGGTATGGCAAAGGGTAAGAAGGCTCTTCAGTCTGCACGTACTAACGCTTCTTACAAGTCATTGTTCGAAGAGGCTTACTACGCGTCTTACGAGGCACTTCCTCCAACTGACGACGAAGACTACGACGCAGCTCTAGAAGCACGTACCGATGCTCGCAAGACCATGGCTACTGTTGCTGCACGTTGGTCAACTCGCTACAACATCACCACCGTCAACTCAAGCACCAACCCATTGGTGCTGATTTCAAACGGTGGATACATCATCAAGAGCTGTGGATCAACTTCATGTACTTTGGAGCGCAACCCACTAGCAGCGACAAGCGGAACTCCTAAGCTAACTGGAAACGTAGACACACTAGTCTTCAAGTTCCCAGCTACTGGTGGAACATTCTCTGACGTTGCAGCTGCCCAGGCACTAGCCAACGGTGAAATTGACATTTACTCTGGTGCTGCTAGCGCCGCAGTATGGGCAACACTGAAGGCCAACACAGATGCAACTACCATCCAGGCTTCATCGGCTCTATACGAGCACCTTGACCTACGTGTTGGTACTGCAGATGCAGGTGCTCACCCAGACTGTGCTGCTGATTACACTGGTCCTTTCGCTGGCGACAGCCAGAAGGCGAAGGATCTACGTAAGGCATTCTTGCTAACAGTTCCACGTCAGGACATTGCCAACACCTACATTGGTAAGGTATTTGACCCGAACACCACCGCAAACTCAACTGTTTTGAACAGCCACCTTTCTCTAACTACAGAGGGTGACTACTCAAAGGTTGTTGCAGGTATCTCATCACACGTTGCTGAGTTCTCAAAGCTACAAGACACACGTAACGCTGCTGCGTTGGCATTGGTTAGAAAGTACTACCCAAGCGCTGGACCAGACAGCAACACAGTGGATGTCAGATTGCTGAGAAGCACAGCTGCTCGTCGCGCCGACATCAACCTCAGAATCAAGATTGAGGCTGCAAAGGTTGGTTTCAACGTAAGCAACGAGGGTAACGGTGCATGGCCAAACTACCTAGACTGTAACGATTACGACGCTGCCTTGTTCGCATGGTCACGTTCTGCAATCTCACAGACTGGTAGCAACGCACAGTACATCACCACCGGTGGTAACAACTCAACTGGTTGGAGCAACTCTGCTGTTAACGCAGCCTTCAACAAGTTCGAGGGTCCTCTAACTGCTACAGAGCTAATCGCTGCGAAGATCGCTGCTGAGAAGCTAGTTGCAGAACAGTACTGGTCACTACCGCTATACCAGTGGCCAGGCGTTGCTTCATGGAACAAGAGCCTGAAGAACGTACTGTACAACCCACTAAACCCAAACGTTGTTTGGAACTACTGGCAGTTCACTTACTAAATCGAATAGCTAACCGCTAAAAGATTTAGTCAGTAACTAACTCGAATCTTGGCGGCACCGGAAACGGTGTCGCCAAGATTCATTTAATTTGACTCTTCAAATTGGGCTATTTCCATAGCCATTTTGAGTAAACTTATTCAGGCACAGACGCCTTGACACAAAACGATTGGACTCCAATTGCTCGCCTACATCGGTCGCAGAATTTCGATAGCCATACTAATTTTGTTTGGTTCAACATTCATCACTTACAACTTGCAGGCGTATGCTGGAGATCCTCTTGCAGAGTTGCGACAGAGCACAGAGCAAAACAAGCAGTTCTTAATCGATCAACTAACAAAGCAGTTGAATCTTGATGTTCCTCCTCCGGCACGATACTTCATGTGGTTGCAGGGAATATTCGGCGTCTTCACTGGTAACGCAGACCTGGGTCTTACTAGAAACAAGCTGCCTGTAATTGATCAGGTAGCAGCTGCGATTCCAACAACAGTTCGACTCGTTACAGTCTCTACAGTTTTGGCAATTGTTCTCGGTATTACCTTCGGTGTCCTTAGCGCGATTAGACAGTACTCAAGACTTGACTACTCACTAACCTTCGTATCATTCTTCTTGTTCTCACTTCCAATCTTCTGGGTAGCTGTGCTTCTAAAGGAGTTCATGGCAATCCGATTCAACGACTTCTTAGTTGACCCCGTTGTGGATCACGTATGGGCGATTGGCACGTCGATAGTGCTGGCATTCGTTCTAGCTGGTTTCATTGGGGGTTCCCGCAAGCGGGTGTTCACAGCGTTTGGCGTTGCCTTCCTGATTTTCTTTGGAGCGCTAGAGGCAATGAGCGCAACTATGTGGCTAAAGAATCCAAGCATCGGTATTTTTGCGATTGGTGTCTTCGGTGTTGGAATTGCCTACGGCATGACTCACATCTTCACTGGCTTGTCAAATAAGAAGGCACTGGGAGCTGCGTTTACTTCTGTCGGTTTCTCACTAGGTATGTATTACCCATTCCAGATGCTTGCAAAGGGTGACACCAACTACCTGGTGGTCACAGCGCTAGCTGTAACAATGTTGGTAGTCAGTTACTTCATCGGATATTCCTTTACAAAGATCGACAAGGGACCGGTTATTCGAGTTGCAATGCTAACTGCATTCTTCACTTCACTACTTACGGTTATTGACAGGATTATGCAGACCTGGAAACCATACACAGAGCTAGGTGCTGTTGATGGTCGCCCGATTCAGACTCAAGGTCCTGTAAACATTCTCCTCAAGTCAAATGACTTCTGGATCAATAACCTTGACCTCTTCACTCACATTTTGCTACCGACCGTAGCCCTAACGTTGATTTCCTTCGCTGGTTATTTGCGTTTCTCAAGAGGCTCAGTTCTAGAAGTTCTAAGCATGGATTACATCAGAACCGCACGCGCCAAGGGTGTAACGGAACGCGAGGTAATTCTTCGCCACGCACTTCGTAACGCGATGATTCCGTTGACCACGATTATTGCATTTGACATCGCAGGTATCCTCGGAGGTGCTCTAATCACCGAATCTGTGTTCGGTTGGAGAGGTATGGGATCCCTAGCTATTGAGGCTATTCAAAACCAAGACCTGAACTTGCTTATGGGTACTTTCAGCATTACTGCCTTCCTGGCTGTTATGGCGACACTGGCCGCAGACCTCATCTACTCAGCACTTGACCCACGCATCAGAATCAGAAAGTAGTCCGAATCATGGCGTTTAACTCTAAGAAAAAGACCAACTCGGAAGATCCGATTGAACTAAAAGAAGCAGGGAATGAGTCTGCTGGTACTCGAGGTATGAGCCAGGGTCAGATCATCAGACGACGCTTCTTCCAGCACAAGCCAGCTGTTGCGGGCTTGGTCTTCATGATTTTGTTCACAATCTTTGTCTACTCGGCATCTGGCATTCACCTAGGTACGGAAGACAACCCATTTACGATTCCAGGTTGGTGGCCATACACAATCACCACTATCTCTGACTTCAATGCTTGTGGTTCCGGATGTCCTTCTGCTGAACACCCATTCGGTCAGGACTCAATTGGTAGAGACTACTTTGCGCTAGTTACCAGAGGTGCTGAAATCTCCCTCATGGTTATGGTCGTTATCGGTGGACTCGGTGGTCTGATCGGAACTGTAATCGGTGCAGTTTCTGGTTTCTTCGGTGGAATTATTGACGCAGTTATGATGCGTTTGACTGACTTCGTAATCACCATTCCTTCAATCCTTATTGGAGCAGTTATCGGATATCGAGTAGGTAATCTTGGTGTTCTTCCTTTGGCAGTGTTCCTTGGTCTCTTTGCATGGACCGGTTTGACACGCCTTGTTCGTGGAGAGTTCCTTTCCCTCAGAGAGCGTGAGTTTGTGGATGCAGCTCGTGTTGCTGGTGCATCTAACCGCAGAATCATCTTCAAGCACATCTTGCCGAACTCGGTTGGTGTGATTATTGTTTCTGTCACCCTTCTACTTTCTGGTTCGATTCTCACTGAGACAGGACTTTCATACATCGGTTTCGGTGTTCAGGACCCAGACGTATCGCTAGGTTTGCTGATTAATAAGTACCAGGACAGCTTTAACTTCGCACCATGGTTGTTCTGGTGGCCTGGTGTGATCATCATCGCTATTGCTCTGAGCATCAACTTCATTGGTGATGGCTTGAGAGATGCTTTCGATCCTCGTCAGCGCAGAAGAATCAAGAAGAAGGACTTCTTGACCACCTCTTCAAAGTAATCGGATAGAGAAAACTAAACGTGGATAAAGTTAGCCAAAATCTGAGCAGTTGCACAAACTGCCAGAGCGAGATTGAACCAAGAAACATTCTTGGTCAATTCGTTGTTGGCGGTTTTATCCTTGACAGCCTGATCTCTTCTCTTGAGAGCAAGAATCAGGGCGACTCCACTGTCTGTTCGTGGGTTATCGCTGGGAGAAATGACGACGCGTTCAGTGAGGCCTGTTCCTCTGAGATCCGTATCACGCATGGATCTAGCAGTAAATCTGCCCGGTGCAGTTGCGGCCCAAGCTCTGAAGTTTCCTTTATCAGTTTGAACAGTGAAGGCGTAACGAGTTTCGAACTCTTCAACCAAGAGCCAGCCGATGCTTACTCTTCTCAGAGGATTGAAGATCTTGATTCCAGTGTCGGTCAGAATAATCTTTGGGTAGACAACAAAAACCCAAAAAAGTATGTCGATGGCAACGCTATTGAGCGCGCTGGCGATTGTTTCATTGGTTCTCCCGACAGAAGCGAAAGATGCTATCACCCAGATTTCAACAGCAATAATCAGTCCAAGGTAAATCCAATTACTTGTTGGTCGGAAAGTGTAGTTTTTGGGCATAATTCAAAGACTACCCCACTGTTCCTAGACCAGTCAGGCGATACAGCTTCCAAGAAAGGCAGCAACTAATAATGACTAAGAGCGAACCGATCCTAAGAGTTCAGAACTTCAATGTTGAGTTTTGGGTTGAAGGTGTTTGGTACCCAGCTGCTATCGACATGAACTTTGAAGTCGCCGCCGGAGAAGTGTTGGCTATCGTGGGTGAGTCTGGCTCAGGCAAGTCAACTACTGCGATGGGCTTGATGGGGCTTTTGGCTCCGAACTCACGTTCTTCTGGAAGCGTGACAGTCAAGGGTGTCGAGATGTTGAACCAGCCTGCTTCAACTCTTATGAAGTTCCGTGGCAAGGAAGTTGCTTACATCTTCCAAGAGCCAATGACAGCGCTTAACCCCGTTTACACAATCGGAAACCAAATAGTTGAAGTTCTGAGAAGCCACTTTGACATGGGGCCAGAGGCAGCACGTGTCCGCGCTATTGAGCTTTTGACAATGGTTGAAATTCCAAACCCTGAGAAGTCTTTTGACAAGTACCCTCACCAACTTTCTGGTGGTCAGAGACAGCGTGCGATGATTGCTCAAGCTCTTGCCTGTGACCCTGCCCTGCTAATTGCAGATGAGCCAACAACAGCCTTGGACGTTACCGTTCAAGCTGAAATTCTGGATCTCATGCGTAACCTGAAGGACAAGTTGAACTCTGCCGTTCTTCTAATCACTCACGACATGGGTGTAGTGGCTGACTTGAGTGACCGAATCCTGGTAATGAAGGATGGCGTAACGGTTGAAGAGAACACTTCAGCAATTATCTTCAGTCGTCCTTCGCACCCGTACACCAAGGCCCTTCTCTCTTCAGTGCCGAAGCTGGGTTCGGTTGCAGTTAGAAAACTTGAGCCTACTGCGGCTAAGGCTGAGCCCGTAATCGAAGTCAATGACTTGGTAATTGAATACCCAAAGCGTGGACGTATCCCAGCATTTAGGGCAGTTGACGGTATTTCCTTCTCGATTCAACCTGGAGAAATCTTGGGTTTGGTTGGAGAATCAGGTTCAGGTAAGACCACAGTTGGCCGTGCTGCTATCGGCCTTCTTCCAGTGCACTCGGGTTCGATCAAGATCCTAGGAAATGAAATTGCTGGCGCGAGTATGAAAGACCTACGCCAGATTCGTAAATACACCGGTATCGTCTTCCAAGATCCAGCTTCTTCGCTAAACCCTAGAATGCCAATTGGTGAGAGTATCGGTGAGCCTCTATTCCTTGCCAAGGAAGCCAAGGGGGAGGAGCTAAACAAGCGAGTTGAGGATCTTCTTGACTCAGTTGAACTTCCTCGTTCATACCGTAACCGTTACCCACACGAACTCTCAGGTGGTCAGAAGCAGCGCGTTGGTATCGCTAGAGCGCTAGCCCTGTCACCAAAACTTCTTATCGCTGACGAGCCAACCTCTGCCCTTGATGTGTCGGTCCAGGCTCGTTTCCTCGATTTGCTTCAGGAGCTGCAAGACTCACTAAAGTTCGCATGTTTGTTCATTACGCACGACATCGGTGTGGTTGACATCCTGGCCCACAGAATTGCCGTGATGCAAAACGGTAAGTTAGTCGAAGTTGGCCCACGTGACCAGATCCTGTCTAACCCTAAGGAGCTATACACCAAGGCTCTCCTTGCAGCGGTTCCAGTTCCAGACCCTGCAGAGCAAAAGAAGCGTCGTGAGGCTAGAGCTAAGTTACTAGCCAGCATCAGCCAATAACCCCATTAGTTGGCCGAGGCGCGCTTTTCTGGTGTGCCTCGGTTAGACTTTAAGCACTAGGGCTTTTGTTAGCCCACACAATCTAAGCGTTCGAGCGACCTTTCGTGCGTCGCTGAACTATGCAATAAGGACCCCATAATGGCCCAAGTAACAAGAGACGACATCCGCAACGTAGCTATCGTAGCTCACGTAGACCACGGTAAGACCACTTTGGTCGATGCTATGCTTCGCCAGACCGGTTCCTTCGGTGACCACGCCAACCTTGGTGAACGTGTAATGGACTCAGGTGATCTGGAGCGCGAAAAGGGAATTACCATCCTTGCTAAGAACACTGCAATCGCATACAAAGGTCCTAGCGCTAGCGGTAAAGAAATCACCATCAACGTAATCGACACTCCAGGTCACGCTGACTTCGGTGGTGAAGTTGAGCGTGGTCTATCCATGGTTGACGGTGTAGTCCTTCTAGTTGACGCATCTGAAGGCCCACTGCCACAGACCCGCTTCGTGCTTCGTAAGGCACTTGAGGCTAACCTGACAGTTATTCTTTTGGTCAACAAGACTGACCGTCCGGATGCTCGAATCGATGAGGTTGTTGAAGAAACTCACGATCTTCTTCTGGGCCTTGCCAGCGACATCCACGAGGACGTTCCAGATTTAGACATTGACTCAATTCTTGAACTTCCAGTTATTTATGCCTCTGGTCGTGCTGGCCGTGCTTCTCTTACCAAGCCTGCTGATGGCAATATGCCAGATTCAGAGGATCTAGAGCCGCTATTCGCTGCAATCTTGAAGCACATCCCAGCTCCAGTATTTGATGACGAAGCTCCGCTACAGGCTCACGTTACAAACCTAGATGCTTCTCCTTTCCTTGGTCGTCTTGCGCTACTTCGTATCTTCAACGGAACTATCCGTAAGGGTCAGCAGGTTGCTTGGGTACGTCAGGATGGCACCACCCAGACCGTGAAGATCACAGAACTACTAAAGACCAAAGCGCTAGATCGTTTCCCAACTGAATCTGCAACTGCAGGTGACATTGTTGCGGTAGCTGGTATTGAGAACATCACCATCGGTGAAACTCTTGCTGACCCGAACGATGTTCGTCCACTACCGATGATTACTGTTGATGACCCTGCTATTTCGATGACTATCGGTATTAACACATCGCCTATGGCTGGTCGTGTTAAGGGTGCCAAGGTTACCGCTCGTTTGGTTAAAGACCGTTTGGATAAAGAACTTATCGGCAACGTCTCCATCAAGGTTTTGCCAACAGATAGACCAGATGCTTGGGAAGTCCAAGGTCGTGGAGAACTTGCTCTTGCAATCCTCGTTGAGCAGATGCGTCGTGAAGGGTACGAACTCACCGTTGGTAAGCCCCAGGTAGTTACCAAGAAAATCGATGGCAAACTACACGAGCCTGTTGAAGACCTAACTATTGACGTTCCAGAAGAGTTCCTAGGTGCTATGACTCAGCTGATGGCAGCACGTAAGGGCCGCATGAAGAACATGGTCAACCACTCAACCGGTTGGGTTCGTATGGAGTTCCTAGTTCCATCACGTGGACTTATCGGTTTTAGAACCGAATTCCTAACCTCAACCAAGGGAACCGGTATCGCTAACGCCATCTCAGCAGGCTACGAGCCATGGGCTGGAGAGATTGTTACCCGCATCAACGGATCTCTTGTTGCTGACCGTGCCGGTGTTGCAACCCCGTTTGCGATGATTGCTCTGCAAGAGCGTGGATCATTCTTTGTTGAGCCAACCCAAGAGGTTTACGCCGGAATGGTTGTCGGTGAAAACTCTAGAGCTGATGACATGGATGTGAACATCACCAAGGAGAAGAAGCTAACTAACATGCGTGCATCTTCTAGCGATGAATTCCAGTCACTAACTCCACCGAAGAAGCTTTCGTTGGAAGAGTGTCTAGAGTTTGCTAGAGAGGACGAGTGTGTTGAGGTTACCCCTGAAGCAACTCGTATTCGTAAGGTCGAACTTGACGCCAATATTCGTGCCCGCAACGTTTCTGCCAAGAAGCGCGCTAACGAAAACGCTGGTTAGTTCTTTTTAGCTGGCTTTAGGTATAGGTAAGCTACCGGAATAACGTAGGCGAACCAGACCAAGCTCTCAAGCATCGAAGGCTTAGATCTAAAACTTATTGTTCCTCGAAGCAGAGTGTCTAGCGCACCGCCTTTTTCGATTACTCCAGATAAGTCGTAACTGGAATCGGTAAGGAACGGGAACCAACCAATCTCCTGCAGTTCGTGCACTCCATAGGCCAAGATTCCAGCTGCAACAATGATCAGGAACGCTCCGGTGTATTTGAAGAACTTGCTCAGGTTGATCTTTAGAGCTCCTCGGTAAATCAGATAACCGAACACGGCGGATGTAATGAGACCTAGTGTGGCACCCAGTACTGGGTTGGTGTCGTCACCGGTGGCGCGGCTAGCGCTCCACAGGAAGACCGCAGTCTCGACACCCTCTCTAATTACCGCGAAGAAGGCAACCCCGACCAGTGAAAGAGCAGAAGCCTTTACTGCGGTGTCAATCTTTTGGTGCAGTTCTGCCTTTAGGCCTCTAGCCTGTCTAGCCATCCAGAAGATCATCCAGGTGACGAAGAAAACAGCGATGATAGAGGCAATACCAGCGATTATCTCGTTAATGCCTGCAGGCGCTACCTCGATGAATTCAGCTATTGCTACGCCAGCGAGGATTGAGGTCAAAATAGCGATACCAACACCCAGAAGCACCTGGTTAGCGCCCTTTCGGTTATTTGTTTTGACGAGGTATGCAACAAGAATGCTGACGATTAGAGCGGCTTCTAGGCCTTCACGGAGACCAATTAAAAAGTTAGCTAACAAAATTACCTTTCGCGATGGTTATCAGACCATTCGAAGTTAGGGTTACCTAACTAACTTAGCCGAGTGCCTTGAAATGGTCAAGATGCTTGAACTCTCAACTAAGGTTTTTCTTATGGCTAAACAAAGTTTCAGCGCTAAACGCATTCTCTTGGTGCACGCTCATCCTGATGACGAGAGCCTACAAACCGCACACGTTATGGCAGATTCCATAGCTCGCGGAGCGGAAGTTTTTCTACTCACCCTCACCAGAGGTGAACGCGGTAGAGCAAAGTTAGAAGAGCTAAAGTCACTTGAAGCGAATAAAGCTGCCATGGGCGCATTTAGATCAGGTGAACTAAAGAATGCAATGGCTGCCCTTGGGGTTACCAACTTTAAGTTTGCCGGTACTAGAAGTTACCTAGATTCAGGTATGCGCATTGGTAACTTTGGTCAGCCAACAACTCCTAACAATCTCGACTTACTTTCCCTAAGTGCTGTTTCAACGGCAGTTGTTTCAGATGATATTTACCAGGTCATGAGAGATTTCAAACCGGATGCAGTTATTACCTATAACGCTCAGGGTGGTTACGGTCATCCAGATCACAAGAAAACTCACGACGCAACAGCTATGGCGCTTAGAAGATTCCGTAAGAGTGTCAAAGGAAAGAAGCCAGTCTTCTATGTAATTGCAGAACCAGGTGAGCGATTCTCTGTTGCAGTCGGTGGACCAAAGACAGCTTCTCTCAAGAAGGCTGCTTTAGAGGCTCATGCCAGCCAGGTCACCATTCACCGCGACACCTACTCAGTTGCAGATGGCATTGAATTCCGTTTTGATGAGCCAGAGAAACTAAGGGTGGCAAGCCCTAACTTCCTGCCTTGGTTCAAACCTGCTATCCGTGCCCTATACGGTTTACCGCTAGGACTACTGCTTGGTTATGCAGGAGCTTATGTTCACGGCATTCTGGGGGATAACCCACAGAAGTCACAATTGGGTCTATATCTAGCGCTAGGGGCAACTGCATCGATTGCTTTCTACCTTCGTACCTGGCGTAACTCTAGAGGTGCGCTGTATTTATTGAACCTAGGTTTGAGCATCGCTATCTGGTGGCTCTCACGTAATGAGACCTTCGGAGCTTTTATCGATAATGACAAATATGGGAATCGCTACGTCTTGTTCTCCCTGTTGATCTGCGGAGTTGCAGCAGTATTTCCAAAAATTGAGTTGGCTAAGTGGCGCGCGCGTTCAAGACGCACGCACCTATAGCGCGATAATTAGAAGTAGAAATGTAAAGGAAAGACTTAATTGACTTACGTAATTGCTCTTCCATGTGTGGATGTCAAAGACAAGGCATGTATTGCTGAATGCCCAGTTGACTGCATCTACGAAGGTGACCGCATGCTATACATCCACCCAGATGAGTGCGTTGACTGTGGTGCCTGTGAGCCAGTCTGCCCTGTTGAAGCTATCTACTACGAAGACGATCTACCTTCACAGTGGGCTGATTACTACAAGGCCAACGTTGAGTTCTTCAAAGAAGTTGGTTCTCCTGGCGGGGCAGCCAAGGTTGGCCCAATCGATGGAGATCACCCAGTTGTTAGCGCTCTTCCTCCGCAAGGAGAGTAATCCATGTTCACTGGATTGCCAGAGTATCCATGGCAGAAACTAAAGCCATACCGAGCAATCGCAGAGAAGCATTCGAACGGAATCGTTGACCTAAGTGTTGGCTCTCCTGTTGACCCAACTCCAGAGGTAATTCAAAAAGCTTTAGATAGTTCAACTAACGCACCTGGCTACCCATCAACTGCTGGTTCTCCTGAATTCCGAGCAGCTGTTGCAGAGTGGTTTAAAAGACGCAGAGGTGTAACCCTAACCTCAGATCAGGTAATGCCAAATATTGGGTCTAAAGAATTTATCTCTTTCCTACCGCTAATGCTTGGTCTCGGTAAAGGTGATGTTGTTATTCAACCATCGGTTGCATACACCGCATACGTAGTTGGTGCAGCACTCTGTGGTGCAGAAATAATTTCTGAAGATGATCCAGCTAAGTGGCCAGCTAACACCAAACTGGTTTGGTTGAATTCCCCAGGCAACCCTGACGGTCGAGTGTTAGATGTTGATCAACTAAAAGCAGCGGTTGATAGATCACGTGAACTCGGCGCAGTTGTTGCAAGCGATGAATGCTACGCAGAACTTGGTTGGGGTAGATGGGAAGACGAACTTATTCCTTCTGTTTTAGACCCTAGGGTTTCTGGTGGAAACGATAAGAACCTCCTAGCCATTTACTCTCTCAGCAAGCAGTCAAACCTTGCTGGCTACCGAGCAGCTTTTGCAGCAGGAGATCTAGAACTTATAAAGGGGCTAATAAACCTAAGAATGCACTCTGGCTTGATGATGCCCACCCCTGTGCAGAATGCAGTAATTGCGGCACTACGCGATGAGGCTCACGTCCAAGCAGAGAAGGCCATCTACCGTAAGCGTAGAGAAGTCTTACTTGAAGCAGTCAAAGCGTATGGCTTTGAGATTGCAGAGTCACAGGCTGGTTTGTATTTGTGGGCAACACTAGGGGAGGACTGCTGGACTACTGTGAATAAGATGGCAGAGCTCGGAATCTTGGTAGTTCCAGGTGAGTTCTATGACTCTAACGGCTCTCAGTTTGTCCGCTTCTCCTTAACTGCAACCGATGAGGATATTGCCGAGGGTGCCGCTCGCCTAACTAATGCCCTAGGGTTAAAGCACTAACCAAGAAACACAGGAGTCCTGCCTTGTCAGCTGAGAACGAGAACAAAGTAACACTGAACTACCCTGGTGGATCAGCTGAATTTCCTATTATCAAGGCAACTGACGGTGACTCAGTCATCGACTTCTCTAAGCTAAACGCTGCAACCGGTTTGAACTCATACGACATTGGTTTTGTAAACACCGCTAGCACCAAATCAGCCATCACATACATTGATGGTGATGAAGGCATTCTTCGTTACCGCGGTTACCCAATTGAACAATTAGCTGGACAAAAGAGTTTCGTTGAAACTGCTTATCTCTTGATCTATGGTGAACTTCCAAATTCAGAACAGCTTGCCCAGTGGGATGAGCGTCTACGCAGACACACTTTGATCCACGAAGATCTAAAGAACATCTTCCACTCAATGCCTCAGAATGCTCACCCAATGTCAGTTTTGGCATCAAGCATTTCTGCTCTTTCAACTTTCTACCAAGACTCACTTAACCCTCACGATGACTACCAGGTTGAACTTTCAACTGTTCGCCTGTTGGCAAAGCTTCCAACCTTGGTTGCATACTCACACAAGAACTCTCTAGGTCAAGCATTGCTATACCCAGATAACTCACTTGGTTATGTTGAGAACTTCCTTCGCATGTCATTCGGCAACATGGCTGAGCCATACATTCAGAACCCAGTAGTTACTAAAGCACTAGACACATTGCTAGTTCTTCACGCAGACCACGAACAGAACTGTTCAACTTCAACTGTTCGACTTGTTGGTTCATCACAGGCAAACCTGTTTGCATCTGTTTCAGCTGGAGTATCAGCGCTCTTTGGTCCACTTCACGGTGGAGCCAACGAAGCAGTGCTTGAAATGCTTGCAGATATTCGTGACTCTGGTGATTCAGTTCAGAAATACATTGACCGAGTGAAGAACAAAGAAGACGGTGTGAAGCTCATGGGCTTTGGTCACCGTGTCTATAAGAACATGGACCCACGTGCTCGCATTGTGAAAGCAACTGCAGATAAGGTCCTTGCTGATCTTGGTGTTAGTGATCCACTACTGGATATCGCTAAGGAACTAGAAGCCGCTGCACTAGCCGATGAGTACTTCATCTCTAGAAAGCTTTATCCAAATGTGGACTTCTACACCGGTGTTATCTACAAGGCGATGGGATTCCCAACCCGCATGTTTACAGCACTGTTTGCTATGGGAAGACTTCCAGGTTGGATTTCACACTGGCGTGAGATGAACCACGACCCTGCTACCAAGATTGGCAGACCTCAGCAGCTTTATATCGGTTCTCCGCAGAGAGATATCTAAGCTGCCTTTATCTGTTTCATCTGTTCACGATAGACAGTTGGAAACAGTACTGCGAATGCCACAAATGCTAGAGATCCAGCAATTACGAATACTTCTCTAACGCCAAAGGCGTCAATCAGAAGGCCTGCTAAAGACATTGATCCGATGCTGGCAACTGAAACGATTGCGCCAAAGGCCGCGAACACTCTTCCCTGAACCTCCATCGGAGTTACCTTAATCATCATTCCCACTCCGTAGGCGTTGATGGTGGCATTGCCCATTCCAGCAATGAACCAGATGACCATGATGAACCAGTAGTTGGGTGCAATGCCCACTCCAAAACCGGAAAGGGAAAGAATTGCCATTCCAAAACCTAGAATTACAAGTTCTGTTTTTGGGCTAACTTTTCTAGATCCTGTAAAGGCGCTGAATATCAGTGTTCCGGCTGCAAAGCCAGTTCCAACTAGCCCATAGATGAATGAGCTAGCGCCCATGATATCTGTCAGCAGGAAGACATCGCCTACGTTCACAACACTGATGCATAGCACCATACCGAATACCAAGATAACTAGTGATCTCAGTAGTGGGTTATCCATCATGAACTTGAAACCTGCTGCGACCGATGTCTTTTCTCCAGGCTCTAGCGGCTGAGGTTTGTGATTTACCTTAATCAGGAATGGGACCAACGCAATGAAAGTGGTTAGGAAGCCGTCAATCATAAATGTGATGACATAACCAGTTCTGTCAACCAAGAATCCAGCTAAAGCAGGACCGAACAGACCTGCGATGGAGAAGTAACTTTGGATGGTGCCCATAGCACGACCAATATCTTCTTTCTTAGCAAGAGTTGGAGTTAGCTTGCCCCAGGTTGGGCTAACAACAGATGCGCAGGTATTAGCAATAAACAACAACGTCAAGATTAGGTAGTTCGGTAGTTCCTGTGCTTGGGCGAAGATGGCTGCACCACCGATTACAGATGCAATCGGAATAACGGTCCTGGTGCTGAAGCGATCAGCGATTGTTCCAGCCCAGGGAGCAAAGAGAATCATCGGCAGTGTTCCAACGATGAATAGCGCTGCGATAGCAGCAGGCCCTTGGTCTTTCTCTCTGAACACCAAGGTAAAGATGGTTAGTTCAGTTCCAAGAAGGCTGAATGCTCTGGCAATAGCCATCGCTTGGATTTTAGACCACTGTGTCTTTGTTACTTC
>JBEAMR010000069.1:0-8507 GCA_041165845.1 Actinomycetota bacterium
GTAGTTCTAGACTCCTGCTCAACTAGAGCAATCTGCTCAGCAGATCCTGGAAGGAACTCGTAGTGACCGGTCTTACCAACCTGCACCAAATTACGATCTGGACCCGGTACATAGAACACTGGGTTTAGTTCCTTGTATCGACCTGACTCTTCGTTGTATGAAGCAATGCGGTGACGCATGAATTCACGGAATACGAAGATTGGTGCTTGAACATAGAAGGTCATTGAGTTGTGCTCAAAAGGTGAACCGTGACGGTCACGCATAAGGTAATTAATTAGCCCCCTACTGCGCTTCTCATCCTCACTGGCATCGGTGTGTGCTGCCGCTGCCTCTAGAGTCTGTTCACCCTGGGTGGAAACTCTAGCTGCGAACAGAACATCGCTGTCAGAAGCGCTAGAACGCACTAACTCAACTGTTACATCACTACGAAAAATAATCTCAGACATTTTATAACCCTACCTTTGTGACCTCTCTATTGCTTGACGCATTGCCGACCTCGCTCGTTTTCTATCCCCACAAGCATCGTAAATTAGGCCTAGAGCAAACCATTTCCGCCAATTATCCTCATCTGCCAAGGCTGCATCTTTGTATTCCTGAAATTCTTGAAGAGCCTCAGCCTTGTTAGCCCTACCCGAAGGTAGCACCCCAAATCTAAACCTTGGCCAGTTACCCTCGTTCTCCAGTAACTTCCCAAGTTTCTCGATGGCTAAACCAAAGCGAAGCTCACGATAGATAGCCCAAGCTCCAACAACGGGTATTACCAAAATTGATCCACCGATAACCTGGGCAACAGGGTTTGGTTCAAGTAAGAAGAGGTAGCCCTTTTGACCCAAAAGTGCCACATACATAAGAACCAGAGCAGCCATAACTACCGCACCCAATTTGGCAGAAGTCATTAGATCCCTAGAACCTTATCCAAGCCGACTGTCAGACCTTTGGATGTTGCAGCAAATCTAATCGAGTGCAAAATACCTGAGGCATAAGCCTGAATCGAACTAACCTCATGAGAAATATTTAGAACTTCGCTCACGCCACCTAAAGTAACTTCCTGTTTAGCTGAGACTCCGCTAATCCTCATACTGTGCACAGGAACCCCTGCAACAACCTGTCCCCTCGCTTCTTGGCCAACACCTAGAATCAACGGTTGAGTAAGCCCTGCCTCATGACGACTTTCAGAAATGAGTTCTGCAGTTCTAATCGCAGTTCCAGAAGGTGAATCAACTTTTCCAGCGTGGTGAGTCTCAACGATCTCAATTGAATCAAAGTGCTTAGCAGCAAGCGCTGCAAACTTAGAAGCCAATACCGACCCAACTGAGAAATTAGGGACAAAGACAACAGCTGACTCAGAACCGACACCTAGAGCCGCTCTATCTGCTTCAGACCAACCACTTGTCGCAACAAGAATGTTCAACTTGTTTGCAAGAGCAAAAGGAACAACCTCTTTGCTCACATCTAGCTTGGTAGCCTCAAAGATCACATCAGAACCAAGAGCCTGAGCTAGTTCACTCTTTGAATCCAGAGCAGAGTGAAGCTCTAGATCCTGCGAAGCATCAATAATCTCAAGGGCTAACTTACCCATGCGGCCGGTAGCACCGATAACAGAAACCTTAATAGTCATGAGATAAAACTTACCAATCGCCTAAACAAACTCATCAAATAGAGACTGTTTGATTTCACCAACAGCCACAAAGGACTTAGGGGCTTCAAACATCAACTTAGCTAGCGCTTGAACATCGCTCAACTGAACTGCAGAATAGCGTGAGAGAGATTCATCTAAGTCAATAAACTCACCATCAGTTAGTTCAGCCCCTGAAAGCCTAGACATCCTTGCCTGTGTGCTTTCAAACTTTAGAGCCAACCCGCCAGAGATGTTGCCTTTGGCAAGCGCGAGTTCAGCTTCGGTAATGCCATCGGCAGCAACTTTGCCAAGTTCTTCGATCATCAACTTGATTACTTCAGATGCCTTTTGTGGTGAACAACCCGCGTAAAGACCAAATGCAGCAGCATCGCTGTATCCCTGGTTGAAAGAGTAAACAGAATAAGCAAGGCCACGCTTCTCACGAATCTCCTGGAACAAACGTGAGCTCATTCCACCACCTAGGACGGTGTTCAGGATAGCCATTGCGTATCGTCTGTCATCTCCAGCCACTAACCCTTGAGAACCAAGAATGATATTGGCTTGAGCAATAGGTCTATTTATCACGTTTACTGAAACAGTTGGCTCGATGACAACTGCAGTTTGGCTGCGCCAAGGTCTAGGTTTTGCTTTTAGGTTCTTATCCCAGCCAGCTATCTCTAGGTTCTCCTCAACCAATGCAAGTAAACCATCGTGATCAACTCCACCAGCAGCGGTGATAACCAAATCTTCTGGACGATAGTTGTTCTGGTAGTGCTGCCAAACAGCATCTCTGGTAACAGCTTTGATGGTCTCTGGAGTTCCACCGATTGGGCGACCAAGTTCGTGATCGCCTAGAACAGCTTCGAAGAATCTCTCATGAGCGACATCCTGAGGGTCATCATCGTTCATCGCTAACTCTTCAAGAATTACTGTTCTTTCATTCTCAAATTCAACTGGGTCAATTACCGAAGAGGTAAGCATGTCAGCAATAACTTGAACAGCAACCGGGATTGCTTTGTCCTGAACTCTTGCGTAGTAAGAAGTGTGTTCTTTACCTGTTGAAGCATTGGATGCTCCACCAACAGAATCAAAAGCAACTGCAATATCTAATGCAGTTCTTGTCTTAGTTCCTTTGAACAATAGGTGCTCAAGGAAATGCGTTGAACCATGGTGACCATCAACTTCATCACGGGAACCAACCGCAACAGCAAATGAAACAGACGCACTCTGTGCTCCTGGAACAGTTTCGGTTAAAACGCGAACACCGCTTGGGAGAACAGTGCGGCGTACCGTACTGCCCCCCGAAGCGGTGAACTCTAATTCGGGTTGGTCAAGATTGAACTGAACTACGCTCATCTTGGTTTTGGACTCTATTCTTCGTCTGAGCTGTCGTCAGAGGCAACTTCGCCCTCAACAACAGGAGATAGCGATAGCTTGCCGCGGTCATCAATCTTGGTAAGTTCTACCTGAATCTTTTGACCAACTGAAAGCACGTCTTCAACATTCTCAACACGCTTGCCAGCTAGCTTGCGTAGTTCAGAGATGTGTAGCAATCCATCCTTACCAGGGGTAAGTGAGATGAAAGCACCGAAGGTAGCTAGCTTCACAACAGTTCCAAGGAATCGTTCACCGATTTCTGGTACGTGTGGGTTAGCGATTCCGTTGATCATCGCACGAGCAGCTTCGGCGGCTGGACCATCGGTTGCACCGATGTAAACAGTTCCGTCGTCCTCGATTGAGATGTCTGCGCCAGTGTCCTCTTGGATCTGGTTTATCATCTTGCCCTTAGGGCCAATGACCTCACCGATCTTGTCCACTGGAATCTTCACAGAGATGATTCGTGGAGCGTTAGGCGACATCTCGTCAGGTTCGCTAATAGCCTGAGCCATTAGGTCAAGAATGCTCAAACGTGCATCCTTTGCCTGAGATAGCGCACCAGCAAGAACTGATGATGGAATACCATCAAGCTTGGTGTCCAACTGAATTGCTGTGATGAACTCTGATGTTCCAGCAACTTTGAAGTCCATGTCTCCCAGTGCATCTTCTGCACCAAGGATGTCTGTCAAAGCAGCGTACTCAGTCTTACCATCAACGGTGTCTGAGATCAGACCCATAGCAATACCAGCAACCGGTGCGCGTAGTGGCACACCAGCGTTTAGTAGTGAAAGAGTCGAAGCACAAACAGAACCCATTGAGGTTGAACCGTTTGAACCTAGAGCCTCAGATACCTGACGGATTGCGTATGGGAATTCTTCACGTGAAGGAAGAACTGGAACCAACGCACGCTCAGCTAGAGCACCGTGACCAATCTCACGACGCTTAGGAGTTCCAACACGACCAACTTCACCAGTTGAATAAGGTGGGAAGTTGTAGTTGTGCATGTATCGCTTTGAGGTAACAGGAGATAGTGAATCGATCTGCTGTTCCATCTTTAGCATGTTCAAGGTTGTGATACCCAAGATCTGAGTCTCTCCACGCTGGAAGATAGCTGAACCGTGAACGCGAGGAATAACAGCAACTTCACAATCGATTTTGCGAATGTTTGCCTTGCCACGGCCATCGATACGGATACCATCTTTTAGAACACGGGTACGAACAACGTGCTTGGTAACAGACTTGTATGCAGCTGAAACCTGGTTTAGCTGTGCTTCGTCTAGAGTCTCTGCAAGCTTTTCCTTAACAGACGCCTTTAGGGCATCGTCAGCATTCTGACGCTCTGTCTTATCTGCAACCTGGTAGATGCGACCTAGTTCTGCTTCTGCAAGAGTTGAAACAGCTGAGTAGACCTCATCGGTGTATGGAGCAAACAGTGGGTAGTCTGCAGTTGGCTTTGCAGCTTCTGCAGCAACAGCCTGCTGAGCTTTAACCAACTGAGCAATGAAAGGCTTTGCAGCTTCTAGACCCTGAGCAACAATGTCTTCGCTAGGAGCAGTAGCACCTTCGTTCTTGATCAGATTCCACGAAACTTCGGTAGCTTCAGCTTCAACCATCATGATTGCAACATCTTCTTTACCGTTTTCGTTGATTACGCGACCGGCAACAACCATGTCGAATACTGCACGCTCGAGCTGTGAGTGCTTAGGGAATGCAACCCACTGACCATCGATGAGTGCAACACGCACACCACCGATAGGACCTGAGAATGGTAGACCTGCAAGTTGTGTTGACATAGACGCAGCGTTGATAGCCAAAACGTCATACATCTCGTCTGGGTGAATTGCCCAAACAGTAACAACAACCTGAATTTCGTTACGAAGACCATCAGGGAATGATGGACGTAGTGGGCGGTCAATCAAACGACAAGCCAAGATAGCTTCGGTTGATGGGCGACCTTCACGACGGAAGAATGATCCTGGAATACGACCAGCCGCATACATTCGTTCCTCAACATCAATAGTTAGTGGGAAGAAGTCGAATTGATCTTTAGGGGTCTTGCTTGCTGTTGTTGCTGAGAACAACATGGTTTCCTCGTCGATATAAACTGCAGCTGCACCCTGTGCTTGCTGAGCTAAACGACCAGTTTCGAAACGAATGACACGCTTACCGTGTTTACCGTTGTCAATGATTACTTCTTGTGCTTTGATTTCTGGACCTTCCATGGTCCCTCCTCTTTTTATCTTGATTTGAAAACGCACCAAACCCCCATAAACGATTTATAGGCGTGAAAATAACGCGTTGAATTCAATTCAGCAAATGCCAATTATTTGGCTGCCCTGGCCAACAGTAATAAAACTTGGGTAACTTGCCCCAAGATCCACCACCACTGACCAGCAAACCTGCCGTCTTTGAACCTACAGTAAGCCTACCAGCGGAGAGCAAATAAGCCTAGAGGCTGCAATTAGATGGTTGGAGCCAGCTTTTTGTTGCCCTGAGCGTATGACTTAGAAGGCAAAATCATGAAAATGACGTTGACTAAAAGGTTGAACACGCTAGCTAGAAAGAATCCTAGGAGGAACACACCTAGACCAGGGAGGAAGGAAGAATCAGTAACTATCTGCTCTAAAAGTTCATCAGACGGAAAGTTTTCATCATTTAGCGCTTCTACTGAGCTGACATAACCCTGTATGAAGAGGTTTGAAATCATTAGAACCAGTCCGACCACGGCGATGATTGCACCTGGTAGTGGGCTTAGCAACCAGACCCATGACTTTCCAGCGTCACGAAGTCTCCTGACCGAGACAGCCAGTGAGGGCAGAAACGTTGCCAAGGCAATTAGGTTTCCCAATAACCCGATACCTAGGAGTACATCGAATGCGCCGGCAACTAAACCAACAAGGAACGTGAAGAGGACCCAGTACCAATACTCGGCTCTCTTAGCTACTCCACCAAAAGTGACATAGTTCTTGAATCCAGACTGAATTGCACCGACAAAATCCATTACAGCTCCTTAGCTCAGGTAAAAGTTTAACTCTTAAGTAGCAAAACCGCCCCGAAGGACGGTTCCACTGTGAAAATCTGAATTAGCGACGAAGCCCTAGACGCTCAATTAGAGCACGGTAACGGTCGATCTCGACGTTCTGCAAGTAACCAAGTAGACGACGACGCTGACCAACAAGAAGCAATAGGCCACGACGTGAGTGGTGGTCGTGCTTGTGGTCCTTTAGGTGCTCGGTAAGTTCCTTGATACGTTCAGTTAGAACAGCAATCTGAACTTCGGGAGAACCGGTGTCACCTTCGTGGGTTGCAAATGCTTTGATAATTTCAGTTTTCTTTGTAGCGTCCAGTGCCATTGGGTTCCTCTCGAGGCTCGCTGCGCGGCGCAATAAACCTTGTGAATATTGCTCTGTAGATCCGCGGCCGATACACGGCAACCTCTCTATCCTAGCCCAGAACGTGGAGGCTTGGCTAGCCCAGAATGACTCTGATCTTGTCCAGGTCTGAGTTTATGGACACAATCAGCTCTTCTACACCAGCGAACTTAAGCGCAGGTCTAATAAAGTCCACATATTCGATGTCAACTATCTGGAAATACAGGTCAAGGTCTTTTCGATCAAGCACATGCACTTCGAGGAGTCTGGGAACCTCAGTGATAGTTTCATTGATCCCAATCGAAAGAGCAGCGGGATACCTCTCACCAGAGGCATCATGGAGCCAACCTGCGTAAACTCCGTCTTTGGGTAAGAACCCTTCAGCTGATCTGGAAATGTTGGCAGTTGGAAAACCTAGCTCCCGCCCAATCTTTAGACCGTGCTCAACTTCTCCCCTAGTGCAGTGCAACCTCCCTAAGAAATTAGCTGCAGACTTGACATCCCCCGCCTCTAGCAGATTCCTGATGTGAGTGGTTGATGCTCGAACACCATCAACCTCAACGCTCTGAACAAGTGAAACTGTGAAACCGAGTTCCAATCCAAGATCGCGAAGGGTGTTTACATCCCCCTCCTGACCGGAACCAAACTTAAAGTCTTCACCGACTACTAAAGCCTTTGCCTTTAGTCCTTGAATCAGGATCTGTTCGACAAACTCTCGGGCACTTAGCCCAGCTAACGCCTCATCGAAAGACAAGGTGACAAGTAGCTCGATGCCAGCTTGATCCAGAAGTTCAGCCTTTTGAGTGGGCCCAATAAGAGGAAGAGGAGAAGTCTTTGGATCTAGGTATGATCCTGGGTGTTTATCGAATGTGATCAGCGATGGAACAAACTTGTGCTCTTCGGCAATATTTATTGTTTCAGCAACAAGGGCCTGGTGGCCAAGGTGGATGCCGTCAAATTTACCGATGGTGACCACAGTGGGCCCTAGCTCCTTAGGAACCGAATCAATGCTGGAAACGCTAATCATTGGGTTCAGCTCTTTCTACCTGAGATCCACCATAATCCGAAGATTGGCAAAGCCAACGGTATGAACCCGTATCCCATGCCAAAAAATGACCAGACCGTTGGGTGTGCAAAGAGACTAGGCAAAAGAACACTCAGGAGCCCGATTGTTATGACACCGGCTAATTCAAAGATCAAGGTGTATTTAGCAAGAACAACTTTATTTCTAGCCAACGCAATTGTTGCAACAACATAGACCAAGGCAGAGAAAAGGCTAAGCCAATAAGCAAGTGGTGCTTCATCATATCTACGGATCAATTGGTAGGAGGCTCTCACCGTTGCCGAAAGAGCAAAAACACCGTAGACGGCAACAACTAAATTTCCAATTCCTCGATCTGGACGCTTAGAACTCATAGCGTCAAGCCTAACCTGCTATTCGGTTGGAGTAGGTGTCGGTGTTGGTAAACCCTTACTGATGCTGAACAGAGATTCGATTCTGATGTTTTCAGCAAGAGGTGCATAGTTGTATCCACCAAGCGAACCCTGCTGGTCTAGTCGAAGAATAAATCTTCCAACGGCACGAGGCACCAAGGTATCGCTGTTACAGGTGTAATAGTTCACCGGGTAGACAGCTTGGTAAGGGTTTGGAGCTTCGAAACCAGAGGCTGCTGATGGTGTAATGCTTGGGTCTACCTTCACTGAAATTCCTGAATCAGTCTTAGCAAGGGCAAACTGGCTAGCACCTGACTGGATACCTTCGAGGTCAGGAACTGCGATAGAAGGCTCGCCGGTTTCTGAATCCAAGCCAAGGAAGATAGCCGCTGGGTATAGACCGAGTGTCACAGAGTAACTGTAAGGAACAACTGCAATCTGGCCATATTCCAAGAAGCCGTACTGGTCGATGCTTGGAGTGTCTACACTTTCAACGATGAGTTCTTCATTTGTCGCTACACCCGAAAGTTCTAGGAAATCGACAATTGAATTTAGAGCAATTGTGTCCGCCTCCGGTAATACAGAGATAGGAAGATCAGGGATTTCATAACCTGGATTGTCACTGTCGAGCTGTGACCAGTTGGTAACCGAGCCATTCAGAACACCAGCCATGTTTTGGGCAGATATGTTCAGGCTTCCAACTTCTG
>JBEAMR010000070.1:0-6398 GCA_041165845.1 Actinomycetota bacterium
AGGCTTGCACCATCAAGAGCAACGACTGCTCCATAGGTCTTAGATACATTCTTTACTTCGTAGATAACTTTTGGAGCCATGATCTATTTCCTGCCTGGTTTCTGCAGTGTTTGCACTGCAACAGCAGCTGCAATCAAAATTGCGACGATTACTTGCTTTAGTGATGGGCTAACGGTAACAACCTTGACCATCAATAGACCTGACTGAACAGTGAAGAGAACCAGTGTTCCTAGAGCAACACCAACGATTCTTCCAACACCACCCATCAAAGATGCTCCACCGATTACGGTTGCAGCAATTGCATATAGCTCCATGCCAGCACCGTTAGTCGGTGAACCTGCACCTAGACGAATGTATGCATAAGCGCCAGCAAGACCAGCTAGACCACCAGAGAGCATGTATACCTTGGTGAGGTGCTTAGCTGGGCTAATACCCGCTGCACGTGTAGCAAAAGGATTTGAACCAAGAGCAAAGGTGTATAGACCGAACTTGCTCTTGTGTAGGAACAGTCCACAGATAACCAAGATGATCATCACTGAGAGAACTGTTGTTGAGATTGGGAGTTGAACTCCGAAGACGTTGTAAGGCAAACCTAGTTTGAAGTTGTTAGGGCCTTGTAGTGGCATACCACCAGAGATGATGATTGCAAGTCCGGTCATCGCTCCCATGGTGGCTAGGGTTGCGATGAAGGGGACAATCTTAAGAATGTTAATTAGGAATGCATTCAATGCACCCACTGCCAGTCCAACTAGTAAACAAACTAGGACGGCTAATAAAACATAAGGAAGTGCAGCGTCACCGGTGATGCTGGAATCAAGGCCTAGGCCTTTTACCAACACCCAACCGGCGACTACTGAACTCAAGCTCACAGTGGCACCAACTGAAAGGTCGATACCGCCTGTGATTACAACAAAGGTTTGTGCAACAGCAAGCAAGATGTATGAACCCCAGTCGTTTAGAACTGTGCCCAAGGTGTTGGTAGTTAGAAAGATTCCTTGGGAAGCGATCTGAAATACCACAGCCAGTATCACCAGGGTGACTACTAGCAGAACGCTCTGGTTCTTGAATGAGGCTTTCACCTGATCCATGAACGATACGTTCTCTACATCTTGCTTGCTGTTACTCAATTGTGTGTTCCTTTATTACTTGGAGGATGACTTACTAAATTACTACTTAGTTAGCTACGTAGGTGTACTTAGCGAAGTCGTCGTCTGATGTGTTTCCATCAAGTGTGACGTTCGGGATGACAACGTCGTGCTCAGCAGCTGCTGTGCCATTCTTGATGTATTCAACCAGGGTCTTGATTGCTAGACGTGCTTCTTCTGCTGGGTCTTGAGCGATCAAAGCAGTGAATACACCCTGCTTTAGAAGGTCAACGTTTGCAGGGTAAGCGTCGTAACCAACAAGCGCAATCTTGCCAACTAGATCCTTAGCCTGAAGTGCAGCTGCTGCACCTGAAGCGTTAGTTCCATCGATAGCGAAGATACCCTTTAGGTTTGGGTACTTGGTCAACCAGTTGTTAACGTTGCTGTTAGCTGTCTGTGGGTTAGAAGCCGAGTAGGCAACATCCTTGATAACGATGCCTGGGTAGGTTGAAGCAATCTGAGCCTTGAAGCCCTCTAGACGGCCAACGTTAGTAGTTGCAGTTGCTGAAGTTAGACCAACAACAACTTCGTAGGTCTCACCATCGGTGTAACCGATAGCAGCAGCAATTGCGTCAGCAGCCTTAGCTCCACCATCTGCGTTGTCACCGGTGATGGTGATAACTGCACGTGATGCATCTGAAACTGTTGTGTCAACTAGTGCTAGTGCGACACCTGCGTCAACAGCCTTGTCAGCTGATGCCTGTAGACCGTTAGGGTCGGTTGGGATCAGTACAAGACCGCTAGGGCTCTGTGCTAGTACGTTATCAACGATTGGAACCTGAGTAGCTACGTTGTACTCTGATGGGTCTCCCTGCCAGATTAGGTCAACACCCTGAGCTGCTGCTTCTTCAGTAGCTCCGACCTTCATTGCCTGGAAGAATGGGTCTGATTCTGCTCCCATTACGAATGCGATAGAGAGCTTCTTCTCTGGTGCACAACCTGTGGCACCAAGTGCTAGAGCTGCAACAGCGATTGCTGCAACGCCAACACCGATAATGCGCTTGTTCATAATTTCTCCTTGGTATATTTTGCGAGAATTGCGAGAACGTTCTCGCAAACCGTGTTATTATCTTCGCAGTAACTGTTTTCGATTAGCAACTTTTCACGGTAACGGTTTGATTACGAAATTTGTTACCTAGGAAATAGACAAGGATTAACTGGTGAGTAGGAACGTAACCATCAACGACGTAGCTGAAGCTGCTGGTGTGTCTAGAGCAACTGTCTCTAGAGCACTCAGTGGCTACGGTCGAATCAACAAAGAAACTGTCGACCATGTTCAAAAGATTGCTGACAGTCTCGGTTACAAACCAAATGCTTTAGCTGCGGCTATGCGTGCAGGTAAGACCAAGACAATTGGTCTAGTTGTTATTTCAGATTTCACTAACGCTTTCTTCGACAGAGCAACCAAGGCAATCATTGATCAGGCTAAAGAGCTTGGTTACCGTGTTCTCATCTCGCACACTGACGAAGATGTCGAAGTTGAAAAAATAGCGGTCGACACCATGCTCTCAAATCAGGTTGACGGTCTAATCTTGGTGCCATCAAGTACCAAGAAACACAGCCACCTGACTCCTAAGAAACTAGGGAATAAGCCAGTAGTAATTATTGACCGTAAACTGGACACTCCTCGATATACGACTATCACCACCGGAGATGAGGCTGCTGCTGAGGAAGCGGTTGAGCACGCTGTTAGTAATGGTCATACCAATCTTGGGTTCCTAATCGCAGTGCCTGGAATCTCTGGGTTTACTAAGACCCAACCAGAGATTCCAATCACTTCTGTTCAAGAACGTGCTGATGGCTTTCTCACTGGTGTGAAAAAGAGTAAGCCGAAGCCAAAGTCCGTTACCTGGCTCTACTGTGAAGACACTGAGGAAGCTGCCAACTCTGCCGTTACTTCAATGTTGGATAGCCCAAAGGCACCTTCAATAATCTTTACTTCCAACAACGACATGCTTTTAGCTGTTCTGAAAGTAGCGGGAGATAGAGGAATCAAGATAGGTAAGGATTTATCTGTAATTAGCTTTGACGATAGCCCCTGGGCAGCAGCAATGGTGCCTGGAATCACAGTTGTTGCCAGACCCGTTGAAGATCTAGGGCATCTGGCTGTGACTGAGTTAGTCTCAGCCATAGAAGGTAAGCCAAACCATAGACAAATAGTGCTCCCAGCCCACCTGGTCAAGCGTGAATCGGTAGCTAAACTCAAGTAATTCTCAGGGTTCTGGACCATAGTATTGATGTATTGAACCCAAAGGAGCTGCTGTGAGAGCGAGTTACCTTAAACCCATCGTTGCCCTAGTTTTATTTGCAACTCTAGGTAGTGTTCAGTCCGCTTCAGCTAGTCCTGGAGTTTCAGGAATCTCTACAACTGCATACAACGAAGGCAATGACAAGGCAGCTGTCTTTTATAACCCGCTGGTTGTCTCAGGAATTAATTTAACTTTGCCACCAGCTTCATTTAATGAGCTAAACAACAATCCTGGTACCACTGTTTACCAAACGGCTTCTGTCACCATCACCACTGCTGACGGTGTTGCTACCACTTTGAACAACATTGGTGTTCGTCTTAAAGGTCAAGCGACTAGAACAAATCTCTATGGCAAAGCTCCAATGAAGTTGAAGTTTGATGCGTTTGTCCCAGACCAAAAATTTCTAGGTCTCACTCGAATGACTTTGAACAGCATGGTTCAAGATCCTTCCTTTGTTCACGAAGACAGTGCATACCGTTTATACAGAGCAATGGGAATTACTGCTCCTAGAACTACATACTCTTGGGTAAAAGTTAACGGCGCAGACTTCGGTTTGTATATGAATGTGGAATCTATTGATTCGCAGATGCTCAAGCGTTGGATGACAGTCAGACATTTGTATAGTTCTAACTGTTATCTAGCAGATATCACTCCAGAACAAAGTGGTTGTTACGACACTAACTACGGTGACGACGATAGGTCAGATCTAAGAGCTGCAATTGCAACATCAAGTTTTGATGGTGCTGATTGGTGGCGTGAAATAAACAAGGTTGCCGATATGACTGCAGTCATCAACTTGATGGCAACAGACATTTACACAAGCAACTGGGATGGCTACACCGATGTTGTTCAAAACAACTACTACCTAGCTTTTGATACTGATGGGAAATTTAGAATCATCCCCTGGGGTCAAGATGGTGCTTTCCCAATGGACTCTGCCGCACAACTCGATTGGCTGGGTAGAGGTCCTGCATATAGAAACTTCGGTAACCAACAACGAAGTGTGATTCTTCGCAAATGTGTTGCGTACGCGCCATGTACTTCTCTCCTAATCAAAGCTCAGGTGAAAGCTAAAGAGACAGCAGAGAAATTAGACATGCCTGGATTCAAAAACAAGATAGCCGCGGTAATTAACACTGCATACATCTCACAGGAGACTAGAGCCAATTCAGATATTTGGTCAGCACAGTACTGGCAGAACTGGTTGGATAGTTTCTTCCCAATGAGAACTGCATCGCTAACTGAATTCCTAAAAACTAGGGCACCCGAAGCTGCCGATCTGACCGTTACCGGTGAAGCGAAGCTGGGTTCAACTCTCACAGCCAATGCCATCACCTGGGACTTCACATCAAGCCTTAGCTATCAATGGTTGCGCGATGGGGCTAACATTCCAAACGCTTCAACAAATGCATACTCTCTGACTGAAGCAGATCTTGGAAAGAGCATCAACGTCAAGGTAACAACTAGCAAGACTGGATTCTCCAACGCATTTGTTAGCTCCACCCCAGTGCTCGTAACAAACCCTAAAGCTTCTGCAGCTAGTTTCACCGGTACTGGAACTGTTGGTAGTCCTCTAACCGCAGCACCAGCTTCTAGTGCTTCAGTTCAAGTCAGTTACCAATGGCTTAGATCGGGTAAAGCTATCAGTGGAGCAATCAACCCAACATACACTCCCACTTCTCTTGACTACCTGAAACCAATCTCTGTCACAACTAAGGTGACACAGAGTGGTTTCCCTGTAACAACAACCACTAGCCCAGCAGTTGTTATCAAGGCTGGAACTATTCCCACTGTTGATCTAGGAATCGCAGGAAGCCCAGTGATGGCTCAGACTTTACTGCTAACTGCAAATGTTCCCTATGGCACTAAAGCCACATACCAGTGGCTGAACGAGGGCGTAGCCATTCCAAGCTCCACACGCACCTCATATAAACTCAAGTCCACCGACGTTGGTAAGAACATCTCCGTAAGAGTGACACTAACTAAGACCGCATATATCCCACTTGTGCTTGTAACGGATTCCATCTTGATTGAACCGGGAACTCAAGCTAAGCAGCCAACAGTCAGCATCACAGGATTAACCAAAATTTCAAAAACATTGACTGGTGTAACAGGTTCTTGGGATTCCAGCGTTAAGTTGACTTACCAGTGGCTTAGAGATGGACAGCCAATTGCAGGTGCAATTGCTAAGACATACAAGCTAACTGCAAATGATTTGTACAAAGCGATAAGTTTTAGAGTGACATCCACCAAAGCTGGATACACAACAGTTGTCGCAATCAGTGCACCAACGGCTTTGATTACTAACTAGTAACCGATTCGCTCTCTGACCTGGATGACATTTCCGTCAGGATCTTGACCGTCAGCATATTTCCAAGACTCATACTCAGATGTCTCTGACTTGATCTTTCCACCATTACTGCCAGCAGCTAGTTTTGCCTTCTCTAAACTAACCACTTCAAAGACAGGCTTGATTGGATTGTCTTCACCTGAGGTTGGTTCACTACGGTATTGCTCTGGAAGTAGATGAATAAGCACTTCATTGCCATTACCTTCAACTGACGCAAACCCTTCGGTGACATAAGGATGCTTAGTCTCGAAAAGAGCTGAATAGAACTTAACGGATCTGTCTAAATCTGAAACCCAAAGAACAATAGTTGTCACAATTGCTATCTAACTATTAGTTGGAACAGGTTGTAGTTGCTGCGTTAGTACCCTGAGCCCAATCCGGAAGTGGAGTGATAGTCGGAGTGGGGGTAGCAGTTGGAGTCTTAGTTGGTGTCTTTGAAGGCTTAGGTGTTGGGGTTGGCGTTGGAGCAACCACTGCACCTGATCCGGTGTTCTCTACTTTTCCTAGAACCATTGGCTCGTCAGCGGCTAACTTATCAAATAGCAACTGCGCTTTTTCATAGTCAGGCATTACTCGACCCTGGTTTGGTGCTGGTAGGCCTGCAACAACTGGTAGCTGCAGGAAGGTGATCTTGTTCATTGGAATTGCCTTTAG
>JBEAMR010000071.1:0-7148 GCA_041165845.1 Actinomycetota bacterium
CCTAATGAAGCTGAACTCAGCACAACCTGAAGAACTCGTGAAGCAACTCCCCTGACGAAACCGATAGCTGTGACTAGTAGCACTGCAATCACCGAGGCGATTAGCCCAACAGTTAGGTTGAATGAACCGATTGAAGTTACACTTTCAGTCAAGTTTGGAATGCTTGAATCTGTTCCGTTGATGACTAGTGCAGTGAAGGCAACTAGCAAAGCTGCAACTGTTGCTCTAACAATGAAAACTAGAGTTCCAGGAATTGCGTTACCCCAAACGCCAAAAACCGCTCGAGAAACAATTGATGTTGAGAGTCCGCTTCGCTTGCCAGCAAGGCTTGCAGTTGCGATGACAACTCCTGCCACGAAGTAACCGGCAACAAGATCTGCGATTACAGCGTTAGCGTTTAAACCGAAAGTAATTAGTAACCAGGTTAGAAGAACTGGAACAACAGTAGCGCTAACGCCCAACCAAACAAGAAGTTGGGAGACAGGTTTTCTGTTTCTGTGTTCATCAGATGGAATCAAAGTATTACTGATTGCATCAACTTCATCTTCTGGATGTGAATTGCTTTCGTTGTCAAACTCTTCGAGTGCTGTCATTTCTTCTTCAGCTGCTGCACTTGAGAGTAGATGTTCAAACTCATCTTCAGTTTCTGTGCCAACTGGTTCAACAGGAGTTGGTTCAACTAGCGACCAGCCCTGATTCTCTTCTTGCTCTACAGGAATAGATTCCTCTAGAACGATTTCTGCAACTACCGCTTCTTCGACGACAGGTTCTGCAACTTCAACGACTTCTTCGACTGGAGCGTCCTCGACTGCAGCTTTCTGAACTTCTTCTTCAGGATCTGGTTGAGTAAACCAAGAGAACGAACCGGTTGTTGTGGATACTTCTTCAACTACAGGTTCGGTTTCAACCTTAGGAAGTTCTGCAAGGCCAGACTGAGTTCTTCTAAAGTTTTCAGCTGCACGTAAAGCCTCTGGGGATCCGTTGGCTTCCATTTCCTCAAGCCATTCTTCGATTTCTTTGTCTTCTTGAGCCCTAAGAGCTTCCTGAGCTACGACAAGGTCCATCATGGCCTCTAGGCCCATTCGTGTGGAGGTTGCGTATTCGACTCTGGCAGCAAGTTCTTCGTCTGTTAAAGACTTGCGAACGGGAGGTTGATATTGGTTGGATTCCATAGGCAAATCTTACCGCCGAGGCATATACCTATGCCTCAAGGCAGTAAAAGTCGAAAAGTGGGCCCTACCGGGCTCGAACCGATGACATCCACGGTGTAAGCGTGGCGCTCTACCAACTGAGCTAAAGGCCCGACTCTCGACGCAGCGCCATGTGGCGCTTAGAAAACTATACCCTAGCCTAGGCGGTCAATGTTGCCAGAGCGCGATCGTATTCATCAAGAGAACGCGCTTGACCCGGAGCGGTTACAAATTTGGAGACCAACACACCGTCTTTATCGATAACGAAGGTCGCTCTATTCGAGATGCCGTGCTCCTCTAGGAACACGCCGTAGTCCTTAGCAACCTGCCCGTGAGGCCAGAAATCAGCCAACACAGAGAACTTATAGCCCTCGTGCTCAGCAAAAACCTTCTGCACGTACTTGCTGTCTACTGAGATAGCTAGCAATTCGACCTCATTTGACTCAAAACGAGCGAAATTGTCTCTGATCTCGCATAGTTCGCCTGTGCAAATACCTGAGAAAGAAAGAGGGTAGAAGACCAAAACGACTGGCTTGACTCCCCTGAACTGGCTTAGAGTCACGTCTTCGCCGAACTGGTTCGGCAGGGTAAAGTCTGGGGCTAAATCACCAATTAGTAGTGACATGAAAACTCCTTAGGTAGGTTTAGGGGCTAATCCAAATAAGCACTGCGAACAAACCCTAAACTTAGTTAGGGCCCGAACAGGGCTAGATTACCATTTTTGCTTGAAGACGCCATGAATGGCTTCAAGCCGAAGAGTCGAAACGAGGATAAGTTGTCCGTTAACAACCAGGACGCTTTTGCAAGCAGCACACCGGATCAAGATCCAGAGGAAACCAGAGAGTGGCTCGAGTCACTCGATGCCCTAGCTAGAGTCCACGGCAAAGCCCGTGCTCGCGAAATCATGCTCAACCTCCTCCGTCGCTCCCACGAGCTTCAGTTGAATGTTCCATCTATTCCAACTACTGACTACATCAACACCATCGCAACTGCCGATGAGCCTGCCTTCCCAGGTGATGAGACCATCGAACGCACGTACCGCGCATGGATGCGTTGGAACGCAGCTATCTTGGTGCACCGAGCACAGCGTCCTGGAATCGCTGTTGGTGGACACATTTCGACTTTCGCTTCTTCTGCATCTCTTTACGAAGTTGGTTTCAACCATTTCTTCAAGGGACAGGACCACCCTTCAGGTGGAGACCAGATTTTCATTCAGGGACACGCGAGCCCTGGCCCTTATGCAAGAGCATTCCTTGAAGGTCGCCTCTCAGAAGATCAGCTAAATGGTTTTAGACAGGAGAAGTCACACACTGGTGGTGGACTTTCTTCTTACCCACACCCGAGACTGATGCCAGAATTCTGGCAGTTCCCTACCGTGTCAATGGGTATTGGTCCAATCAACGCGATCTACCAAGCTCAGACAAACCGTTACCTTGCCGGTCGTGGATTCAAGAACACTCAGGACCAGCACGTTTGGGCTTTCCTAGGTGATGGTGAACTGGATGAAGTTGAATCTCGTGGTGCTCTGCAACTTGCAGCTAACGATGGTCTAGACAATCTAACTTTCGTTGTGAACTGTAATCTACAGAGACTTGATGGTCCTGTTCGGGGTAACGGAAAAATCATTCAGGAACTTGAATCATTCTTCCGTGGTGCTGGATGGAACGTTATCAAAGTTATTTGGGGTCGTGAATGGGATTCACTACTTGCAGCCGACAACGAAGGTGCATTGGTAAACCTGATGAACACCACTCCTGATGGTGACTTCCAGACATACAAGACCATGGACGGTGGCTTCATCAGAGAGAACTTCTTCGGAAGAGATCCACGCACCGCAAAACTTGTTGAAGGAATAACAGACGAACAAATCTGGACTCTAAAGCGTGGTGGTCATGACTACCGCAAGATTTACGCTGCATACGCTGCAGCTCTGGCTCACAAGGGTCAGCCAACAGTCATCTTGGCTAAAACCATCAAGGGCTATGGACTGGGTAAGTCATTCGAAGGTAGAAACGCTACCCACCAGATGAAGAAGCTGACGCTGGAAAACCTAAAATCATTTAGAGATGACCTAAACATTCCAATCAGCGATGCGGCTCTTGAAGCTGACCCATATCAGCCTCCATACTTCAGACCTGAATCTGCTCCAGAACTTGACTACATGCACGAGCGTCGCAGAGCCCTGGGTGGTTACCTTCCAGAGCGTCGAATCAAGTATGTTTCATTCGAACTTCCTGAGGATAAGGTTTGGGATGTTGCTAAGGGTGGTTCTGGAACTCAAGAAGTTGCAACCACAATGGCCTTCGTTCGTTTGTTGAAGGACCTGCTAAGGACACCTGAGCTTGGTCCAAGAATTGTTCCAATCATTCCTGATGAAGCTAGAACATTCGGTATGGATGCCTTCTTCCCTACCGCAAAAATCTACAACCCAAGAGGTCAGCACTACATCTCAGTTGACCGTGACCTCCTTCTTTCATACAAGGAATCAGATGCAGGACAAATTCTGCACACCGGTATCAACGAAGCAGGATCTGTTGCTGCATTCACTGCAGTTGCAACATCATACGCAACCCAGGGTCAGCCGCTAATCCCGTTCTACGTCTTCTACTCAATGTTTGGTTTCCAGAGAACTGCAGATGCCATCTGGGCAGCAACTGACCAGCTTTCTCGTGGTTTCATGATTGGTGCAACAGCAGGTAGAACAACACTTACCGGCGAAGGTCTTCAGCATGCTGATGGACACTCACCGATCCTGGCTGCAACCAACACCGGAGTCATTACCTATGACCCTGCCTACGGTTACGAAATCGGTCACATCATCAGAGCCGGTATCGAGAGAATGTATGGCGGAAAGCACGTAGATCCAAACGTCATCTACTACATCACCGTATACAACGAGCCAATTGTTCAGCCTGCTGAACCTGCTGGTGTTGATGTCGATGGAATCCTCAACGGTATTCACCGAATCAGCGTTGGTGGTCCTTCAACTAAGAAGGCTCAGATCCTTGCATCTGGCGTTGCAGTTCCTTGGGCTTACGAAGCACAGCAGTTACTGCAGGATGACTGGAACGTTTCAGCTGACATCTGGTCCGTTACCTCTTGGAGTGAACTGAGAAGAAACGCTCTAGCTTGCGATGAACAGAAGTTCCTCTACCCATCTCAAGCTGCTCCACTTCCATACCTAACCAACAAGCTTGCTGGCTCTCCTGGTCCATTCATTGGTGTTAGCGACTACATGCACCAGGTTCCAGATCAGATTCGTAAGTGGATTCCAGGTGAGTATGCAACTCTAGGTGCTGACGGTTTCGGTTTCTCAGATACCAGAGCAGCAGCAAGACGTGCATTCAAGATTGATGGTCCTTCAATTGTTGTTCGCGTTCTAGAACAACTCGCATCACGTGGTGAAGTGGCAGCTCACATCCCACAGATGGCAATTGATAAGTATCGTTTGCTTGATGTCTCTGCTGGAACTTCAGGTGCTTCAGGCGGAGACGCGTAGTCGATGCTAGTTATTCTTTGTCCAGGTCAGGGTTCGCAGAAACCAGGCTTTCTCAACGAATGGCTTGAGCTACCTCAATACAGATCACAGCTAGAAGAATTCTCTGAAACTATTTCACTTGATCTAATCAAGCACGGAACACTGAGCGACGAAGAAACAATTCGTGACACCGCAGTTGCACAACCACTCATCGTTGCAGCGAGCATAGCGAGCGCGAATCTTCTCAACCTAAATGATATTTCTGGTGTTGCAGGGCACTCTGTTGGTGAACTAAGTGCAGCAACCCTTGCAGGCATCATCAGCAACAACGATGCAATGCACTTGGTAAATGTAAGAGCAAAAGCAATGGCTAAGGCTGCTGCTTCGTCAGAGCAATCAATGGCTGCAATTCTGGGTGGCGATCAAGACAGAGTGATTGCCAAACTAACCGAACTTGGTCTCTCTGGTGCCAACTACAACGGTGCTGGCCAGATTGTTGCAGCTGGTTCTAAATCAGGCATTCAAGAGCTTGTGTCATCTCCACCTGAAGGAGCAAAGGTGATTCCACTTAGTGTTGCCGGAGCCTTCCATACAGAATTTATGGCTCCAGCAGTTGAAGAACTGAATTCTTTCACCAAAACACTTACTATTTCAGACCCAAAACTTTCCATGTGGTCTAACCAGGCGGGTCAGCATGTTACCTCCGGTTCTGAGTTCATCCATTTGCTTGTTGGTCAAGTGGCCAACTCAGTTCGCTGGGACCTTTGCATGAACACAATGGTTACAGCTGGCGTTACTGGAGTTATCGAAGTCTCCCCCGCTGGAACTCTCGCTGGCTTAGCTAAAAGAGGAATGCCTGGTGTTGAAATCGTTGCACTCAAGTCACCAGCAGATCTTGAAGCTGCAAATAGTCTTATTGAACGTCTAGGGAAGTAGTTGGTTATGTCGCATGCAAAACTGAACCAGTTTGAAACTGTTCGCTTCAGCAAGATCTATTCTTTAGGTGCATCCCGTGGACACCTTCGAGTGACTAACGATGAGATTGCTGGCCCTATTGATTCAAGTGATGAATGGATCAGACAGCGAACCGGAATCATTACCCGTGCCAGAGCAGACAAAGATCAGTCCTTGATGGACATGGCTGTTGAAGCATCCAAAGAAGCGATAGCAGGAGCAGGCATACAGCCCTCAGAAATCGGTGCGGTTATTTTCAGCACCATCTCTCACCCTTACCAGACTCCTTCTGCTGCGACTCTGCTTGCAGATTTAATTGGAGCTAACCCAGCTCCTGCATTCGATATCTCAGCAGCCTGTGCTGGTTACTGCTACGGAATCGCTCAAGCTGACGCTCTGGTTAGATCTGGCGTTGCTAAGTATGTTTTGGTAGTCGGTGGCGAAAAGCTGAGCGACTTCATTGATCCAACAGATCGGTCAATCTCATTCCTTCTAGGAGACGGCGCGGGAGCGGCAATCGTTGGCCCTTCAGATGAACCAGGTATTTCCCCAACCGTTTGGGGTTCAGATGGGTCACACTGGTCATCAGTGAGCATGACCGGTTCCCTACTTGATTTCAGAGATGGTGAAGCAAGCTGGCCAACCCTTCGTCAAGACGGTCTGACCGTGTTTAAGTGGGCTGTCTGGGAGATGGTGAAGGTAGCTCAGCAGGCACTCGATGTTGCAGGTATCAAGGCTGAGGATCTATCAGCTCTGGTAACCCACCAAGCCAACATTCGCATCATTGACGAGCTTGTGAAGCAGCTGAAACTGCCTGAATCAGTTGCTGTGGCGAGAGATATCGTGAACACCGGTAACACCTCTGCTGCCAGCGTCCCACTGGCTATGCACCAATTACTCAAGGATGGCGCTGTCAAACCAGGCGGTCTAGCCCTTCAAATCGGTTTTGGCGCAGGCCTTGCCTTCGCTGCTCAAGTAGTAGTTCTGCCCTAAACTTAATCCAAGAAAACAAACCAACAAGGAGCAAAATCAATGGCACTTTCGCATGACGAAGTACTGGCCGGCCTGGCTGAGATCGTAAACGAAGAGACCGGTATCGACACCGACTCAGTAAAGATGGAAAAGTCTTTCACCAACGATCTAGACATCGACTCAATCTCAATGATGACCATCGTGGTCAACGCTGAAGAGAAATTCTCAGTCAAGATTCCAGATGACGAAGTAAAGAACCTCCTAACCGTAGCTGATGCAGTTAACTTCATCACCGCAGCACAGGGCTAATCACTCTTGAATCAAAAAATCGTTGTTACCGGGCTTGGTGCTACCACGCCACTCGGTGGTAACGTCCAGACCACCTGGCAAGCTCTGCTTGCCGGTGAGTCAGGCATAGTAACCCTCGACTACGAGTGGGTTGCTAGACATGAACTACCAGTAACATTTGCAGGTCGTGCCAAGGTTGATGCCTCAGCAGTTTTGACTCTGCAGGAAACTAAGCGTCTTGACCCATCGAGTCAGTTTGCACTTAT
>JBEAMR010000072.1:0-2703 GCA_041165845.1 Actinomycetota bacterium
CTTAGCCCTGAACATCGAAAGATGCTAAACCTTAGAGTTCTCCCGGCTTGGCTAGTAGTGCCCCTTACTAGGGTCACCCTCAGGTCTCTTCAGGTAATCATCGGCTATGACTCCCCAATCGAAGAGGGTGCTCTAAACCGACTTAGACGTCTTGGTCTTTGGAAGTAATCAACTATCCGATGTCCCCCAAAGTAGGGACATAGCCTAAGTGTTCTTATACCAAAAGGTCTGGGACAATCAACTAAAGGCTGTTAGGGGTAATCAATGTCTGATCAAGTTCCTGAGAATCAAGAACCAAAGTATCGACCAGATGGCAGTGTGTCTGGCAAGACCGTAGGTAAAGTAGTGGGCTTTTCATGCCTAGCAACTTTGATTATTCCAATTGTTATGTTTTATGGGCTTTTTCAAAGCACTTCAAAACTAGGTGAAGCACCGGAGGTTGCACCGAGTGTGAGTGCGCGTACTGGACTAGCAGATGAATACAAGCAGCAGGTCATAGACAACAGCGACCTCATCCCTAGCTTTGGAGAATTTACCAACGCGGTTTTTGCCTGGGGTTTACCTTGCCCCGAAAGTCAAGACTCACCTGACAGTTGTTTACTTGCTGAAACTAAGTCTTATAAAACCGAGCAGGCTTCAAAAATCTGTGATGAGGTAATCGCACTCGGTAAGAAACTCGGAGCAACTCAAGACTCAACTCCAACCATGTCATTTATAGGTTCGATGACAGATCTTTCAGAGAACTCTAGGGATGGCTGTATTGAAACTATGCAGTCGTATCCAAGAAGTGTTGGCTGGGGATTTTTATCACCAAGTTACTATCTGCAAGGGGAGGCATCCAACGGCGCACCTTTTGCTATTCAGCTTTATCAACAACAGCTCTCTCCGTATACAGCTGGGAATGTGCCAGCTAACCCGAATACAGATCCAAGCACCCTGGCACCGGAAAGCTACAGTTACACAATTTTGACTTCAACAAATTACGACACCCCAGATCCTTGGGAAACTCTTCCTCAATACCTTGACCCAAAAATTCAAGTCGCAGCTCTCTTAGACACAGTTGCTTACTACCGCAGATCTAATCCAGAGATTCCAATCTTTGATCCGGTATTTGTAAACACCATGATCAAGGAATACAAGAGGAGCTTCAGATTCGAAGGTGAAGCTGAAGCTTTTGTGTCTCCTAACGGTGAGGCCCATTACATCCACTTCAAGGACCCAGCACTTGAAATCTGTGTATCTATTGGAGCATCGAGGGCAGAGTTGGAAGCTCCTACTGAGTCTGGCTTTGATATGGGAATGCTTCAAACTGGATTACCTGGCAAAGGTGAACAACTTATTGAGCTAGCTGGACTAAGAAGCAAAGTGTATGACGACAAGCCATTACACCCTTTCGGCTACTACAAATCAGGTAGTTGTAAATAGGTAGAAGTGGAATACTGAAGGTATGGAATCTTTAGTGTTGCTTGTTACCTTCTTGCTCCTAATCCAAGTTTTTCTTGGTGCCGTCGTACTGACTTTTGCAATCTTGTGGAGGAGTAAAGGCAAATTCAAGTTGACCTCTCAGATCCTGATTGGACTATTGGCTGTGCAGGCTGTTTGGGCATTATCTATCCAGCTTCCCTTCGGCTACCCTTCGTTGACGCTCCTCATCGCTTCAGCCCTGGTTAGATACCTCAAAACCAAATAATCTATTGATAAAGTAAGACCAATTCGTAAGGGGGAAACATTTATGAACTGTCTAAATTGCAAAGCCCAAATAGCCAGCACCGAGATCTACTGTCCTTTCTGTGGTGAAGTAAATGAAAGAGCTGGTAAGCCAGGGGTATCACAACCGACTGTGAGCATCAATCAAGTCCGCTGCCTTCATTGCACTTCGATGGTCCCTCAGGGAGCAAGATTCTGCGGGTCATGCGGTCGAGAACAAATTCTGATGCCTCAGACTAAGTCATCTTCTTCATCTGCAGGGCAGGCCATAGCTTGGACCTGTGGGGGTTGCGTAGTTATACTTCTATTCTTTTCAATCGCTGTTCCAGCAATAACCAGCCTGCTATTTGGCTCAATTTTTGGGTTTTAGAAAAGCAATAACCATCAGGTTGACGCTCCTGAAAGTTTAGGTTCAGGAAAGTGGCAGAATGAAACTATGTCAGCAATGAGGCTAGAACATGATCTGCTCGGTGATTACGAAATCCCGGCAACTGCATATTGGGGAGTGCATTCAGCTAGAGCAGCCGAGAATTTCCCTATCTCTGGTGTTCCTATCGGACACTATCGTTCTCTAATTAGAGCTCTTGCAATTGTTAAAGAAGCAACGGCTAAAGCCAATCTAGAAGTTGGGCATCTTGATGAAGGTGTTGCAACTGCGATTATTGCTGCGTGCCATGAGGTTGCTGCAGGCAAGTTTGATAAAGAGTTCATTGTTGACGCTATTCAAGGTGGTGCTGGAACAAGCACCAACATGAATGCCAATGAGGTTATCGCTAACAGAGCTCTTGAACTCGCTGGTTTTTCTAAAGGGGACTACGACAAGATTCACCCGCTCAATGATGTGAACATGTCTCAGTCAACTAATGACGTTTACCCAACTGCTCTAAAGGTTGCTTTGATTCTAGAAATCAGAGAACTGATCAAGGCAATGGAATATCTTCGTGCTGCATACACAGCTAAAGCTCTTGAGTTCAAAGATGTAATCAAGATGGGTAG
>JBEAMR010000073.1:0-7498 GCA_041165845.1 Actinomycetota bacterium
GCTGAATTGTCTAAATCTCTACTGAGCGAGGCCCTTCCTCAGCTCTACTCTGGAACATTCAATCTGCACGAACAAAGTGGAGATTCAAGTTCAGCCCCAAAGCCAACTCGGGAAGAAGCTCGCTTAGATTTCAACCGGCCAGCTAGCACACTTGAAAACATAGTTCGAGGAATGAATCCAGAACCAATGGCTTGGTGCATGGTTGGTGACGAAGTACTTCGAGTTCTTAGCGCAGTTGAAAACAGATCAGCAGCTTTAGTCTCTGGCGGCGCTAGCGCTTCCCTTGGCTCACTGATTTCGGTTGAAGGCAAGGTTTTTGCAGTATGCGGCGAAGATTCGATTTTGGAACTCCTTGAGGTCCAACCAAGCTCAAAGCGCGCAATGCCAGCCCGTGATTGGTTCAATGGCAATAGATCCCTAGAGAGGCTCAATTGAGAGTAGCGATTAGCTCTAGGAGCGTTGCACTTGAACTGCTTACCAAAGTTTCAGTTGATGGTGCATATGCAAATTTGGCGATGCCGCAACTACTAGAACAGGCTCGATTGGAGCCTAGGGATAGCGCTTTTGCACAGGAGCTAGCGTTCTCCACCATCCGTTGGACTCAAACCTACGACTCAATCATTGACAAAGTTTCATCTCGTCCAGTCCAAAATATCGAGACGACGCTCCTAAATGCTATTCGTCTCGGAACTCATCAATTACTTCAGATGCGCGTTCCTGCACACGCGGCAATCAATGAGACAGTCAATTTAATCCGTCAGGTTTGTGGGGAGAAGGTTGTCGGCTTCGCTAACGGTGTTCTTCGACGAATCTCCGAGAAAGATTTCAATAGTTGGCTTGAACTAATCTCTCGTGACGAGAAATCAAATACAGCAGTGCTTGCTCTAAGGAATAGCCACCCAGAATGGATAGTTAGAGCACTTCAACAAAGTTTGAAGAGCGACGGTATTGAAGGTTCCATAGAGGAGCTTCTCGAAGCAAACAACAGACCGGCTCATGTAACACTCGTAGCTCTTCCGAGGCTAAGCAACAGGGACGACTACGTCGCCGATGGTGGCTTTCCAACAAACTTCAGCCCTTATGGTTTCTCAATTGAATCGGGTAATCCAGGCGATCTAGAAGAAGTCAGGCGTGGTTCAGTTCGAGTTCAGGACGAAGGTTCTCAACTAGCTGCACTTGCTTTAGTTGAAGCCAAACCAGTGACAGCGGGTGAGCATTGGTTAGACATGTGTGCGGGTCCTGGGGGTAAGGCAGCGCTATTGGCCGCTCTTGCAGAACAAAGCAGTGCTCACTTAGTTGCCAACGAGGTTCAAGAACACAGGGCCAAGCTAGTGGCTAACGCTCTCGCACCATTCTCTGATCTCGAAAAGACTGTGTTAGATGGAAGATCCTTTGGTGACAGCCATCCAAACAACTTTGACCGAATACTGCTTGATGCTCCATGTACGGGGCTTGGAGCTCTGCGGAGAAGACCGGAAGCACGTTGGAGGAAGAGCGCGGAAGACCTGAAGCAACTTGTTGAGTTGCAGTATGAGTTACTTGAGAGCGCATACAAAGCTCTAAAGCCTGGCGGTCAACTGCTTTACGTGACTTGTTCACCTCATTTGTCTGAGACAACCGCAGTAATTACTAAAGCAGTGAAGAACCTTGGGGTTCAAGTTGCGGATCTGACAGCTGTCATGAACGAGAGATTCATGCAAGGTACTTTGCCAACGAATAGGAAGACTGTCCAGCTTTATACCCACCGAGATGGCACAGACTGCATGTTTATGGCCCTGATCACCAAATAGGTCAGATTAGTTAGGCTTGTACCATGCGTATTCAACCGAGCATACTTAGTGCTGATTTTGCGAACCTAGAGGCAGAGTTCGCATCAATTTCGAGCGCTGATGGCATCCACGTAGATGTTATGGATGGGCACTTTGTTCCTAACATGACCTTCGGATTGCCTGTTGTAAAGCGAATGCAGGAAATCACTACTCTGCCACTAGATGTCCATCTGATGATTGAGAACCCAGACCTTTGGGCGCCGAAGTATGCAGCTCTTGGCGTATTCTCAGTGACCGTTCACTTTGAAGCATGTAAAGATCTGGCTAGTTTGATTCCTAAAATCAAGGATGAAGGCTCACGCATAGGAGTGGCTATAAAGCCTGGGACTCCAGTGACAGCAATACTTCCTCTTCTTGAACAGCTTGACCAAGTGTTGGTTATGTCAGTGGAGCCTGGCTTCGGGGGACAGAGCTTTATCCCTTCTAGCCTTGACAAGATTGTTGAGCTAAGACGCTTGCTTGGCGAACGTGGGTTGGCAACTTGGGTTCAGGTCGATGGGGGAATAACTGCCGAGAACATCGCTCAGGTTGCTGCTGCTGGGGCGGATACCTTCGTTGCCGGCAGTTCCGTATTTGGGGCTCTTGATAGGAACGAAATGATCTCAAGGCTCAGAACCCTTGCTGTTGAGAGCGCTCACTAACCAACTATCCGGAATTCTCGGTAAAATGGCTTAATGAAAACCTTCGAAGAGCTCTTTACAGAGATAACAGCCAAAGCTAGCGCTGACCCTGCCACATCAAATACCGCCAAATTGGTCTCTGAAGGTGTTCATGAAATCGGTAAGAAAGTAGTCGAAGAAGCTGCTGAAGTTTGGATGGCTGCAGAATTCCAGAGCAAAGACGATTTGAGTCTTGAAATAAGCCAACTCATTTACCACCTACAAGTTCTTATGGTTGCCAAGGGGATAACCATCGCTGATTTAGAAGAGAAGTACTAAATGTCGAAAATGCTAAAGGTCGCAGTTCCTAATAAGGGGATACTGAGCGAATTTGCTGTTCAGATGCTCGATGAAGCGGGCTATGCCGTTCGCAAGGACAGCAAGACGCTTCGTGTTCTCGACTCTGCTAACAACATCGAGTTTTTCTACCTACGACCGAGAGATATCGCGACCTACGTAGGTACCGGGGCTCTTGATCTTGGACTAACCGGATTAGACCTGCTAGCAGACAGCGGTTCAAACGCGGTAAAAGTTGCAGACCTTAACTTCGGTAATTCAACTTTCCGCCTTGCTGGAGAATCAGGTAAGTTCAAGCAACTTTCTGACCTCAATGGAAAGCGTGTTGCAACTTCTTACCCTGAACTTCTAAAGAACTTTCTGGATAAGGAAGGCATCTCTGCGACTATTGTCAAACTCGATGGGGCAGTAGAGACTGCAGTTAGTTTAGGCGTAGCTGATCTGGTGGCAGATGTTGTTTCGAGTGGCAATACCTTGAGACAAGCAGGTTTAGAAATATTTGGTCCAGTAATTCTTGAATCTTCCGCATACCTAATTGCTAACGCTTCAAGCATCGATTCAGCTTCGCCACTACTCAGAAGAATCAACGGTGTCATCGTTGCTCGTGAGTACGTAATCTTTGACTATGACTGTCCAGCATCACTAATTGAAGAAGCATCCAAGGTAACTCCTGGTATCGAATCTCCAACAATCTCACCAACTAAAGATGCGGAATGGTTAGCTGTCCGAGCGCTGGTTAAGCGAAGCGAAACGAACGAGAAGATGGATGCGCTTTACGAACTAGGTGCAAGAGCAATCCTTGTCTCAGCGATTCACGCAGCCAGGATCTAATAATGTCTTTGGCCCTCAGAGTTATCCCTTGCTTGGATGTAAACGCAGGCAAGGTTGTTAAGGGCGTTAAATTTCGAGACCTTCAAACAGTCGGAGATCCGGTTGAACTAGCAAGCCGATACTTCGAAGCAGGAGCTGACGAGATCACATTCTTGGACGTTACCGCCAGTGTTGAAGATAGATCAACCATCCTTGATGTGGTTTCAAGAACTGCCGATTCAGTATTCATCCCGCTAACAGTCGGTGGGGGAATAAGAACTCTTCAGGATGTTCAAACTCTTCTCAGTGCTGGAGCCGACAAGGTTAGCGTTGGAACTGCCGCTATTAGTTCACCAGAGCTATTGGATGAAATTGGAAACCGCTACGGTGACCAAGTTCTTGTGGTGTCTCTGGACATCAAGCGCAGCACAGCTGCCAAATCCGGTTACACCATCACAACTCATGGTGGCTCTAAGGAAACTGGAATCGATGCACTGCAGTGGATTGAAGAGAATCAGCGCCGCGGAATCGGTGAGCTCTTGCTGAACAGCATGGACTCAGATGGAACCAAGTCTGGTTTTGATATCGAACTTATTAGAGCAATCCGTGATGTGTCGAGTCTTCCCCTGATTGCCAGTGGCGGAGCTGGAACCGTTGAACACTTTGCTGAAGCAGAAAGAGCTGGTGCCTCAGCGGTATTAGCAGCATCCGTATTCCACAACGGTGAACTTTCTATCCTCGAAGTCAAGAAGTATCTAGAAAGTCAGAACATCGAGGTGAGACTTTGATCAAAATTGAATCTGTGAAGTTCGACTCAAACGGATTAATTCCAGCCATCGTTCAAGACAGTCAGACCCTCAAGGTTCTGATGCTCGGATACATGTCTAAAGAATCTCTCGAGCTAACCATTGCCACTGGCAAAGTAACCTTCTGGTCAAGATCAAGAAATCAACTTTGGGTTAAGGGTGCTACCAGCGGCAACTTCCTGAAATTAGTTTCTCTTGCACTTGATTGTGACTCAGATGCCATCCTGGTACGTGCCGTACCAGCTGGGCCTACTTGTCACACCGGTTCGGACTCGTGCTTTGACAATGGGGATAATTGAAACATGTCCGAGACCTTTAACCTCAGCTTCGAAGAGTTCAAAGCGCACGCGCGGACAGGTGCAGTTGTTCCATTAATTCGAACAGTCTTCGCTGGTGATGAAACCCCTGTTGGACTTTACGAGAAACTTTCCAAGGGTAAGTCAGGAACGTTCCTTTTGGAATCGGCAGAGCAGGGCGTCTGGTCTCGTTACAGTTTCATTGGTGTGAACTCAAGAGCGTCGCTTAGGCAAGCAGAAGGAAAGTTAGAGATCTCTAACCCCGAATCGGTTTTACCGAATGCTGATTCGCTAGCCAGAGAATCCTTAGTAGCTATAAATCAAATACAGACTTCTTGGAAGAGCGCTGCAATTGCTGACTTACCACCACTATCTTCAGGACTAGTTGGTTTTTTCGCTTGGGACATCATTCGTGCTCTTGAGAAGTTGGAAGTTGCTCCACCAAAGACCTACAACAGCCCTGTCGTGCACTTGGAATTAGTCCGTGACCTTGTCGTTGTTGATCACAAAACAAGCAACTTGCTTCTAGTTTCAAACATCTACTGTTCCGAGAACACCGACTTAGCTTCTGAATACTCATTGGCGCAGGAGCGCATCAATGACATGCTCGCTCAGATTAGCCTTGCAAACCACCCAGCTATCTCAGCAGAGGCAGGATCAGCTAATACAGAAATCAAGCACCTGGTCAGTAACTCTGACTTCATTGCGATGGTTGAGAAAGCTAAACAGCACGTCGTTGCAGGAGATGTGTTTCAGGTTGTTCTATCCCAGCGATTTGAAATCGATTTAAAGGCGAGACCTATTGATGTCTATAAGGTTCTTCGCTCTCTGAATCCAAGTCCGTACATGTATTTGCTTAACTTCAAGGACAGCGAGGGCGATTACGCGATTGTTGGATCTTCTCCTGAAGCGCTAGTGAAGGTGAACAACGAGCATGTTGTGATGCACCCGATTGCTGGTTCTAGACCTAGAGGTGAAGATAACGCTTCTGACCTAGCTCACGAAGAGTCATTGAAGGCGGACGCAAAAGAGCGGGCAGAGCATTTGATGCTGGTCGATCTTGCGCGTAACGACTTATTGAAAGTTTGTAAGCCGGATTCAATTGAAGTCACTGAGTTTATGAAGATTGAACGCTTCAGCCACATCATGCACTTGGTCTCAACCGTCGAGGGAAGTCTTGGTGATGGTAACACCCCACTTGATGTGTTCAAGGCAACATTCCCGGCTGGAACGTTATCCGGAGCGCCGAAACCAAGAGCCTTAGAGATAATTGACGACCTGGAGCAATACAACCGTGGAGTTTTTGGTGGGGTCGTTGGTTACCTTGATTTTGGTGGAAACGCTGACTTGGCTATCTGCATTAGAACTGCCTTCATGCGCGGGGGAACGGCCCACGTACAGGCCGGTGCTGGAATTGTCTTGGACTCAGTCCCACAGCTGGAATATGAAGAAACCGTGCACAAGATGGGTGCAGTTATCGCAGCAATCAAGAAGGCTAACCAGCTATTCGGCTAGCCCAACTAAAAAGCATTCTTTACTTGTTAAGATTATTAGGACGAAAGGTATCAAATTGGCTCACGACAGCAATGAATTAGGACACGGACATTCAACAGCGGCCTGGAGCGCAGTCATTGTCGCAGTTCTAGGTGTCACTCTTCTAACTTTGGGTGTTTGTCTCCCTGAGAGCACCCTCACCATTGTTGGAACCATCGTCACTGCCATTTCTTTCTTCGTTGGCCCAGTACTAGCCAAGCTTGGCTTCGGCGTAGCTGGTAAGAAGTAATAACTCACTTGATGCTAGAAGACCTGTTTGCCGGAGCGATTGCTGACGCCGAATCCAGAACAGAACGAATCTCTAACACTGAATTAGAAGCACTAATTTCTAAGCAGAAGCCAGCTCTTGACGCTAAAGCGTTTCTCAGCGAAGGCAATAGCATCAGAGTCATCGCTGAAATAAAGCGAGCAAGTCCCTCCAAGGGCGACCTAGCCCCAATTCCTGACCCTGCCGCACTAGCAGAAATCTACGAGGACGCAGGTGCCGCTGCAATCAGCGTGCTGACTGAAGAGCGTAAATTCAAGGGAAGCCTTGAGGACTTGTTATCTGTTCGCAAGGCAGTATCCGTTCCATTACTCCGAAAAGACTTCATCGCAACAGAGCGCCAGATTCTTGAAGCAAGAGCGTATGGCGCTGACATAGTCCTCCTAATCGTCGCAGGACTAGAACAGTCAAAGATGCAGTCTCTATTTAGATTTATCGAATCCTTGGGTATGTCTCCTTTTGTTGAGACCCACAACGCTGAAGAGGTCCAGAGAGCTGTTGATGTCGGTGCTGAACTGATCGGCGTAAATGCTAGAGACCTAGCCACTTTTGAGACAGACAGAGGGCTATTTGCTGAACTTGTAGACATGCTGCCGCGAAACAGCATCGCTGTAGCTGAGTCAGCGGTTAGAAATGTTCAGGATGTCAAGGACTATGCAGTTGCTGGAGCGGATTGTGTTCTCATCGGTGAAGCGCTAGTCACAGGCAATCCAACCAAATTACTTGGGGAAATAGCCCTAGTTCCAAAGATTAGACTTTAGAACATGAACAACCCGACGAATCTAAGAGCCCAAGAAGGCCCATACTTTGGTGAGTATGGTGGCAGGTTCGTGCCTGAATCTTTGATTGCAGCCCTTGATGAACTCGATGCAACATACAAGCAGGCTAAAGCGGACCCTTCTTTTGCAGCAGAGCTGGCTGAACTTAACCACAGCTATGTCGGCAGACCATCAATAATTACCGAAGTGCCAAAGTTTGCAGC
>JBEAMR010000074.1:0-4344 GCA_041165845.1 Actinomycetota bacterium
AACTCGATGCAACATACAAGCAGGCTAAAGCGGACCCTTCTTTTGCAGCAGAGCTGGCTGAACTTAACCACAGCTATGTCGGCAGACCATCAATAATTACCGAAGTGCCAAAGTTTGCAGCTATAGCTGGAGACATCAGAGTCTTCCTTAAGCGTGAAGACCTAAATCACACTGGCTCTCACAAGATCAACAACGTTATTGGTCAAGCATTGCTTGCCAAGCGAATGGGTAAGAAGAGAATCATTGCTGAAACAGGTGCTGGCCAACACGGAGTTGCATCTGCAACAGCGGCTGCACTATTTGGCCTCGAGTGTGTCGTATACATGGGTGAAGTTGATACTCAACGTCAAGCCTTGAACGTCGCCAGAATGAGACTGCTCGGAGCTGAAGTTATTCCAGTTACAACCGGGTCAAGAACTTTGAAGGATGCGATCAACGAAGCTCTTCGTGATTGGGTAACTAACGTAGATCACACTCACTACCTACTCGGTACTGTTGCTGGCCCTCACCCTTTCCCAACCATAGTTAGAGATTTCCACTCAATCATTGGTGTTGAATCACGTGCACAGATGCTAAACGACTACGGATTCCTTCCAGATGTCTTAGCAGCTTGTGTTGGTGGAGGTTCAAACGCAATCGGACTATTCCACGCGTTTCTGGATGACCCAAGCGTAAGGCTCTGGGGATTTGAAGCGGCAGGTGAGGGAATTAACACTCCTAGACACGCTGCAACTTTGTCGATGGGTAAAGTTGGAGTCCTTCATGGAGCAAAGAGTTACATGCTTCAGGACGAAGATGGTCAGACTGTTGAGTCACACTCAATCTCCGCGGGTCTTGACTACCCAGGTGTAGGACCGGAGCACGCCTGGTTGAAGGACATCAAGAGAGCAGAGTATTTCGGCATAACTGATGACCAGGCAATGCAAGCATTGAAAGCGCTAAGCCAGACGGAAGGAATCATTCCGGCAATCGAAACAGCACATGCTCTCGCTGGTGTAATCGAACACGGCAAGACTCTTCCTGCTGGTTCAACAATATTGTTGAATCTAAGCGGTCGGGGCGATAAGGACATGGAGACAGTCGGTAAATACTTCGGATTCCTGGGAGCCTAGATGAGTAAGACAGAAGACGTCCTTAGAGAGCTGGACAGCAAAGACCAACCAGCTCTGGTTGGATACTTTCCAGCTGGTTATCCAACCATTGATGACTCAGTTGAAGCATGTGTTGCAATGTGCGAATCAGGTGTTGATGTTCTAGAGCTCGGAGTTCCATATTCAGATCCAGTAATGGATGGTCTAGTTATTCAAGAAGCAACTGAGGAAGCGCTAGCAAATGGTTTTAAGTTGAAGGATCTGTTTTCAACCCTAAAGAGAATCACTGACTCAGTTGGCACCCCCGTTTTGGTGATGAGTTACTGGAACCCAATCATGCAATACGGAGTTGAAAAATTCGCCAGAGATCTGAAGGAGGCAGGGGGAGCAGGACTGATTACTCCTGACCTGATTCCTGACGAAGCGGCAGACTGGCTAAAGATTTCGGATGAGTTAGATCTTGACCGAGTATTTCTAGCAACACCTTCTTCATCTCAAGAGCGCCTTGCCAACAGCGCCACTTTAAGTAGAGGTTTCGTTTACGCTGTTTCCACAATGGGAATCACGGGTGCTAGAGAAGATCTAGATCGTAAAGCTAGGGATGTGGTTTCTGGTGTAAAGGCATCTGGAAGTGACACTCCAGTTTGCGTTGGTATCGGAATTTCAACTGCAGACCAGGTTGCCGAAGTTAATTCATATGCCGACGGAGCTATCGTCGGATCGCTTTTCATTAAGGCTTATAAAAACGGTGGAGTTCAAGAACTCACCGAAACTGTTAGTTCACTAAAGTCAGGAAAGTAATTCATGAACCTTATAAGTTCGATTCCTTCGCCAACCGTCAGTTCATTCACTCTAGGAAATGTGACAGTGCACTACTACGCACTCTTCATCCTTGCTGGAATTGTGGTCGCAACTGTCGTCACAGCTGGTCGCATGAAAGCTCGTGGCATGGAAGCTGGAGCTGCAATTGACATTGCAATCTGGGCGGTGCCATTTGGAATCATCGGTGGAAGACTGTTCCACGTTTTCACCCACGCAAATGATTACTTTGGCCCAGGAAAAGATTGGACCTCGATGTTCAAGCTTTGGGAGGGCGGGCTTGCCATCTACGGAGCTCTTATTTTCGGAGCACTCGGTGCGTTCATTGGTTCTCAGGTAGATATCAAGGCCGGTAAAAAAGTTCTGATACCGTCAGCAGGAATCAAGTTCCTCAGCTTTGCAGATGCATTGGTCCCAGGACTGCTGGCCGCTCAGGCACTCGGCCGCTGGGGTAACTACTTCAACGTGGAGTTGTTCGGTGAGCCTACCGATCTACCTTGGGGGCTAGAGGTTCCCTATGCCAACCAGGCCTACCCAATAGGCTTGCCTGAAGGAATTCTGTTCCACCCGACTTTCCTTTACGAGTCGCTATGGTCACTTCTAGGCATTGCTGTGCTTCTTCTTCTAGAGGCTAGATTCAACCTTCGTTGGGGTCGTATGTTCGGCCTTTACCTGATCTGGTACTCAGTCGGTCGTTTCTTCATTGAGGGCATGCGCCTAGACCCAAGTGATGTGATTCTTGGGCTTAGAACCAACCAATGGTCAGCAATCCTAGCTTTCCTAGTGGGTCTTGCAATTTTGGTCTACCAGAACGCAAAGCACTCAGGGGTTGAGATTACAGGTTACCTACCTGGTCGTGGGCCCCGAAACGAAGTCAAGGACACTGAAGAGACCACTTTGGACGAGTCTGAGGTAGAATTGGAAGAGTCTGAGAATCCGACTAAATAGGTTCTCAATATTCACTTAGGGCCACTGTCGTCCCCGTTTATTTCTGATTTTGAATGGAGTTCGGCATGTCCGGTTTGTCGCCTTTCGAGCGGTTTAACACCGCTCCTGACGCGTCGGGTCTTTACGACCCAAGCCGTGACAAGGACGCGTGTGGTTTGGCCATGGTTGCCACACTTAGAGGCACCCCAGGCCACGACATCATCGACACAGCTCTTGATGCACTAAGAAACCTTGAACACCGCGGAGCTGTTGGTTCTGACGCGGGAACTGGTGACGGTGCTGGAATCATCACCCAGATCCCTGACCGCTTCCTTCGTTCAGTGGTTGACTTCGAGCTTCCTGCAAAGGGTGCCTACGGTGCTGGCTTAGTTTTCCTGGAACAGGACGCTGACTCTAGATCATTCCTTGCTTCCCTTGATTCATTGGCGAAATCGGAGAACCTAACTCTTCTCGGCTCAAGAGTGGTTCCAGTGAATCCTGATGTTCTGGGTGATCTGGCAAGAGCAGCTATGCCTCAGATTCTTCAGGTATTCCTAAGTGGAGAGTTTGAAGACTCCAAAGCATTAGAGCGTGCACTATTCAGAGTTCGTAAGCAGTCTGAACGTCAACTAGGGGTTTACCACCCATCACTATCGTCTCAGACCCTCGTCTACAAGGGAATGGTTACGACCCTTCAGTTAGAGCCGTTCTTCCCAGATCTCTCTGATGAAAGTTTTGAATCAACACTTGCTCTGGTTCACTCCCGATTCTCAACAAACACTTTCCCTTCGTGGCCGCTGGCTCACCCATTTAGGATGATTGCTCACAACGGTGAGATAAACACAGTTAAGGGAAACCGAAACTGGATGCGTGCCAGAGAAGCTAGATTGCAGTCTGACTTACTTGGTGAACTTGATTCACTAAAACCTATTTTGACTGCAGGTGCTAGCGACTCTGCCTCATTCGATGAGGTCCTAGAACTACTTGTTCTTTCCGGTAGATCACTGCCGCACGCAATGATGATGATGATTCCTGAAGCTTGGGAAAAGCAATCGGACATCAACCCACAGCTGAGAGATTTCTACGAGTATCACTCGATGTTGATGGAACCTTGGGATGGTCCGGCGGCAGTCATCTTCACTGACGGTTCTCTAGTCGGTGCAACTCTAGACAGAAACGGACTTCGTCCAGGACGATACATTGTCACCGAAGATGGCCTAGTTATCTTGGCATCTGAAATCGGTGTTGTGGACATTGACCCTTCAAGAATTGTTCGTAAGGGAAGACTGCAGCCAGGACGTATGTTTTTAGCTGACACCGTCACCGGTCGCTTGATTGATGATGAAGAGATCAAGGCTGAGATTGCGGCAGCTGAGCCTTGGGGCCAGTGGCTAGCAGAAAACCGAATCAACCTTAAAGATCTTCCTGACCGTGAACACGTGGCATACACGAAAAACTCAGTAAGTAGAAGACAGCGCACCTTCGGTTACACCGAAGAAGAACTTCG
>JBEAMR010000075.1:0-6295 GCA_041165845.1 Actinomycetota bacterium
GTTGCATCTGCTGCAGGGAACTTCTCAAACGCGAAACGTGGAACCTTTACAACCACATAGTCAAGTGTCGGCTCGAATGATGCTGGGGTCACACGGGTGATATCGTTAGGGATCTCATCTAGACGGTAACCAATGGCTAGCTTTGCTGCAATCTTCGCAATCGGGAAACCAGTTGCCTTTGAAGCAAGAGCTGATGAACGGCTCACACGTGGGTTCATCTCGATGACGATTACTCGTCCGGTGCTTGGCTCAACCGCGAACTGAATGTTGCAGCCTCCTGTGTCAACTCCAACGGCTCTAATGATGTCAATCGAGATGTCTCTCAGGTTCTGGTACTCACGGTCAGTAAGTGTTAGCGCTGGAGCAACTGTGATTGAGTCTCCAGTGTGAACTCCAACTGGGTCTACGTTCTCGATAGAACAAACAACTACTGTGTTATCTGCTGTGTCTCGCATCAGCTCAAGTTCATACTCTTTCCAACCAAGAATTGATTCCTCGAGCAGAACTTCTGTAGTTGGGCTAGCTTGCAGACCAGCACCAGCAATACGACGTAGGTCTTGCTCGTTATATGCAAAGCCTGAACCTAAACCGCCCATAGTAAATGATGGTCTAACCACTAGTGGATAACCAAGCACATCAACAGCTGCCAGGACTTCCTCCATGGTGTGTGCGATCACTGACTTGGCAACATCTGCACCAGCATCGAGAACTAGTTGCTTGAATGATTGGCGATCTTCACCAGCCTTGATAGCTTCAACCTTTGCTCCAATTAGTTCCACTCCATACTTATCCAGGATGCCCAGCTCGTGAAGAGACATTGCGGCGTTTAGAGCAGTCTGTCCACCAAGGGTTGGCAAGATGGCATCTGGCTTCTCTTTCTTGATGATTTCTTCAATGATCTGAGCGGTGATTGGTTCAATGTATGTTGCATCCGCGAAGTCAGGGTCAGTCATGATGGTAGCCGGGTTGCTGTTTACCAGAATTACTCGAATTCCTTCTGCACGGAGTACTCGACAGGCTTGAGTTCCCGAGTAGTCGAACTCACATGCTTGCCCAATAACGATTGGCCCCGACCCGATAACTAATACGCTCTTGATGTCTTCTCTACGTGGCATTAGTTGTCTTTCTGAGTCTGGATCATCTCGACCAGACGGTCGAATAAGTAGTTAGCGTCGTGGGGACCGGCTGCAGCTTCTGGATGGTACTGAACTGAGAAAGCAGGAATGTCAACGCATTCAAGTCCTTCAACAACATCGTCATTTAGGCAGATGTGGCTCACACGCACTTTGCCGAAACCAGCAGGAGAATCAACTACTTCCCCACCTTCAACTCGAACAGCGAACCCGTGGTTGTGTGCCGTTACTTCGACTCGTCCGGTTCTTCGATCTAGCACTGGCTGGTTGATTCCGCGATGGCCGAATGCAAGCTTGTATGTTTCGAAACCAAGAGCACGACCAAGAAGTTGGTTACCAAAACAAATACCAAAGAAAGGAATACCCGCCTTTAGAACCTGTTTAAGAGTCTCAACTTGCGCTGTTGCTGTTTCTGGGTCACCGGGCCCATTGCTATAGAAAACTGCATCTGGGTTGGATGCGGTCAGAGCCTCGAATGATGATGATGCAGGTAGGACCTCAACTTCGAGTCCACGATAAACCATGTTTTCAATAGTGGAACGCTTGATTCCTAGATCTAGAATTGCAACTTTTCCAACATACTCACCTTCGTGAGCAACTATGTATGGCTGCTGGGTAGAAACATCAGCGCTTAGGTATCTGCCTTTCATCTCCTGAGAAGCCTTAATCTCAGCAATTAGTGTCTCAATAGGTGCAAATGCCTTATCGCCCGTGAAGATGCCAGCACGCATTACACCTCTGTCTCTGAGGTGCAGAGTGAGCGCTCGTGTATCAAGTCCAGAGATTCCAGGGATGTTGTCCTTAGTCAGGTCAGCCCCAAGGCTAGTCTCACTTCTATGGTTTGAAACCACGCGACTTAGATCTCTCACAACATAACCGGAAACCCAGATGCGGTCAGACTCTTCATCTTTGCTGTTCATTCCTGTGTTGCCAATGTGTGGAGCAGTTTGAACAACAATCTGACCCGCATAAGAAGGGTCTGTCAGCGTTTCCTGGTAGCCAGACATGCCAGTTGCGAAAACAATCTCGCCAAGAGTATCTCTCTGAGCGCCGAAAGAACGTCCTCGGAAATGTTTCCCGTCCTCTAGAACGAGAATCGCGTTCTTTTCGAAATTAGTCATGGCGAATCTCCTGTATTTGGTTGTTCTTCACAGTGAATGTTCCTTCAAACATGGTGTGGATGATTTGTCCACTCAGTTCAAGACCTAGGTAAGGGTTGTTTCTGCTCTTGCTCTCTGATTCAGGACCAACGGTTACCTTTGCGTTTGGGTCAATGAAGGTCAGGTTTGCAGCGTTTCCTGCAGAAAGTTTCTGACCATGTCTAGTAAGTCCAGAGATGGCAGCTGGAGCAGTTGAAAGAACTTCTTGGAATCTAGTCCAGTTGATCAGTCCAGTTTCGATAAGAGTTGTCTGAACAACCGCAGCAGCTGTTTCAAGGCCAATCATTCCGAAGGCAGCTTGTCCGAACTCGCAGTCCTTGCTGTCTGCAGTGTGCGGTGCGTGGTCGGTTGCAACAATGTCGATAGTTCCATCAGCAACCGCTGCTCTTAGAGCTAGTACGTCCTTCTCTGTTCTAAGCGGTGGGTTTACTTTGAAGATTGGGTTGTAATCCTTCACTAGGTCTTCAGTGTGGATTAGGTGATGAGGTGTTACCTCTGCAGTGACTTTGATGCCTCTGGCTTTTGCCCACCGAATGATTTCAACTGATCCCACAGTTGAAACATGGCAGATGTGGAGGCGTGAACCAACATGCTCAGCTAATAAGACATCTCTGGCGATGATTGCCTCTTCAGCAACCTGAGGCCAACCAGCAAGCCCAAGCTCGAATGAAAGTGCACCTTCATTCATCTGTGCATCAACGGTGAGGTTTGGATCCTGAGCGTGCTGAGCGATAACTCCACCGAAAGCTTTCACATACTCCAACGCTCTGCGCATAAGTAGTGAATCTGAGACACATTTGCCGTCATCACTGAAAACGGTAACACCGGCACGAGACTGGTTCATTTTTAGCAGATCTGCAAGCTTCTTACCTTCGAGGTTCGAAGTTACAGCGCCAACTGGTTGAACATGAACATAACCAGCTGCTTGACCTAGAGCAAAAACTTGTTCGACAACAGCCGCACTGTCTGCAACTGGTGAAGTGTTCGCCATTGCGTGAACAGCAGTGAAGCCACCTTTGGCGGCTGCTCTTGAGCCAGTCAGGATTGTCTCACTCTGCTCGAAGCCAGGTTCACGGAGGTGAGTGTGTAGATCGACAAAACCTTGCAGAGCTATCAAACCTTCACAGTTGACTTCTGTTCCCTGAAGGTCGAGGTTCGGTCCGACGGACTCAATGTTTTCAGCGACAACTGAGATGTCGACAACGTTGCCATCGGCAAGTTTCGCATTTCTGAAAATAGTTCTTTGATTAGTCATTCTTCTTCTCCTGAGCTAAGAGCTTGTATAGAACAGCCATGCGGACTGCGACACCATTGGTTACCTGATCGAGGATTGCTGATTGGTTAGAGTCGGCAGCTTTTGATGAAATCTCGAGGCCTCTATTCATAGGACCAGGATGCATAACCAAGGTGTTTTTGGTGAGTTTCGAGAACCTGCTATCGCCCAGTCCCCAGCCGAAGGAATATTCAGAGCTGTTAGGCATGAATGCCGAGTTCATGCGCTCTGACTGAATTCTAAGCATCATAACTACATCGAACCTATTGCTGAGAGCTTCATCAAAATCGAAATAGACCTCATCACAGTAGTTAGCAATGGTTGATGGGATGAGTGTCGATGGAGCGCATACCGCTAGCGTTGCGCCTAGCTTTCTAAGAAGGAACAGATTAGAACGTGCAACTCTTGAGTGCAGAATGTCACCTACGACAAGAACGCTCAGCCCTGACAGGTCACCCTTGTTATCGAGACCTGAGACACGCTGCCTAATTGTAAGGGAATCCAGAAGAGCTTGGGTTGGGTGCTCGTGAGTTCCATCCCCTGCGTTGATGACAACTGCCTTGGACCAATCACTATTTGCAATCGTGTTCACAGCACCTGAGTGATTGTGTCTGACTATCAGGGCTTCAACTCCCATTGCTTCGAGAGTCTGCACTGTGTCCTTGAGAGATTCGCCCTTGCTGACTGAAGATCCCTTTGCAGAAAAGTTGATTACATCGGCTGATAATCTTCGAGCTGCAAGTTCGAAGGAGATTCTTGTTCTGGTTGAGTCTTCGAAGAAGAGATTGGCAACTGTTCTTCCGGTAAGTGCAGGTAGCTTCTTGATGTCTCTGGTGTTTACCTGTTGCATTTCAACTGCAAGGTTGAGAAGTTCTATTGCCGCCTCTTTAGAAAGATCATTGATGCTTAGTAGATGTTTCATTGCTCAATCACCACACCTTGCTCGCCATCTGACTCTGAAAGTCGAACGCTGATTCGTTCGTGTGTACTTGTTGGTAGGTTTTTGCCTACAAAGTCAGCGCGGATAGGTAATTCTCTGTGTCCTCTATCAACCAGGACAGCTAATCTCACTGCTTTAGGTCTGCCGTAGGATACTAGAGCATCCAATGCGGCTCTAACTGTTCGACCGCTGAACAGAACATCGTCAACAAGAACTACTGTGATCTCTGAAAGGTCGTTGGTTGGGATATTAGTCGCGGTTACCGCTTTGGTTGGATTACTAGCCAGATCGTCTCTAAACATAGTGACATCTAAGCGCCCAACAGATGTCTCTTGCTTGAACTCTGGGTAGTTCTTTTGAATTGAGTAAGCAATGCGCTCTGCCAAGTAGACACCACGTGTTGGAATGCCTAAAAGTAAGAGGTTTTCTGTTCCATGATTGGATTCGACAATTTCATGAGATATGCGAACAATTGCTCGGTCGATGTCTTGAGCATCTAAGACGGTGCGTGCAACCACGCCCACCTCCTTCTGCGCCTCACAGGACGCTCTTAAAGGATGAATTTCTCTTACTCTACTGGATACGCAGTGACTTTGCCTAGATTGGTTTGCGCGTTGCTACAACCGCTGACAAAACTCCATTTACAAAGGCTCCAGATTCGTCGGTGCTCAACTCATTGGCCAGTGACACCGCTTCGCTAATGGCGACAGCTGGTTCCAAGTCGGTGAAGTTGATTTCGTAGACCGCCAGACGAAGGATTGCTCTATCGACTGCTGGCATACGATCAAGAGACCAGTTTTGAGCCATCGAACTGATTGTTTCGTCAATCTCAAGCTGGTTGCTCAAAACACCGATAACTAATTCATTAGCGAAATTAAAGATTTCGTCCTGATTTTGTCTGTCTTCAACTTGCTGTTTAGTCTCTTCAAGTAGTTCCGTCGCCATGCCATCTCTGAGTTCGGCAGCATAAAGCGCATCAACTGCACGCTTTCTAGCTTTAGTTCTAGCGCTCAAGGTTAGTCAGTAACTCGGCCAAGGTATTCGCCAGTTCTGGTGTCGACCTTAACTTTGGTGCCCTGCTCGACGAAGAGTGGTACCTGAATTTGTAGTCCTGTTTCAACAGTTGCAGGCTTTGTTCCTCCGCTTGAGCGGTCTCCCTGAAGGCCCGGCTCAGTGAAAGTGATTTCTAGCACTACTGAGGCTGGAAGTTCAACATAAATTGGGTTGCCTTCGTGAATCGCAACGATTGCCTGCTGGTTCTCCAACAGGTAGTTAGCAGCATCACCAACCAGTGTGTTTGAAAGAGTGATCTGGTCGTAGTCCTGAGTATCCATGAAGACGAATCCATCACCGTCGCTATAGAGATACTGCATTTCCCGCTTATCAACAGTCGCAGTGTCAATCTTTACGCCAGCGTTCAGAGTACGGTCGATAACCTTGCCTGAGATTACGTTCTTAAGCTTGGTTCTTACGAAAGCTGGACCCTTTCCTGGCTTTACGTGTTGGAATTCGATGACGGTCCAGAGCTGGTTGTCCATTGACAGAACCATGCCGTTTTTTAGGTCGTTGCTAGTTGCCATTTGTGCCTCGCTGGTGATTGTTTGGGGCCAAACGGCCTATTGCAGTTTATCAGTGGGAAAGTTGAACTAGGGCTAGGCGGTAAGAATCAAGCCCAAAACCAGCGATGACACCGGTTGCCACCCCTGAGATGACCGATGTGTGTCTGAATATCTCTCTGGCATGAGGGTTTGAGATATGAACCTCGATCAGCTTTAGCCCGGCTGTAGTG
>JBEAMR010000076.1:0-4387 GCA_041165845.1 Actinomycetota bacterium
CCCTTGCTGTAACAGTCTTCGGAGATCTTGATGTTTCTGTGTTGAGTGAACTACCTCAGGGTAGACAGGCAATAACTTCACATGTGATTACCGATGATCAACCACAGTTGGTGGCTCGAGTTTGGCAAAGAGTTGCTGAAGAAGTTGGCCAAGGTAGACAAGCCTTTGTAGTTTGTCCTCGCATTGATGATGCTGACGATGGTGCTGAACTTCTCTTGACCGGAGGAATACCAGAGGAACAAGAATTTGTTGAAGGCGAAGAACTCACTCCACCGAAACCTAAGCGACCTCTTGCAGCTGCAATCAGCGTCACTCAGTCACTCAAACAAAATGCAGCACTGAAGAATCTAAGAATTGAAGTTTTGCACGGTAGGCAATCGAGCGAAGAAAAAGCTGATGTCATGAATCGTTTCACCAACAAAGAGATTGATGTCTTAGTTTCAACAACAGTGATCGAGGTTGGTGTTGACGTTCCTAATTCCACCACCATGGTGATTCTCGATGCAGATCGTTTTGGAGTTTCACAGTTGCACCAGCTTCGTGGTCGTGTTGGTCGTGGTGGCTTACCTGGTTTGTGTTTGATGCTCACCAGTGCAGAAGAAGGCTCTCTAGCTCTTGAACGTGTAAAAGCAGTTGCAGAAACAACCGATGGTTTCAAACTGAGTGAGATTGATCTAGAACTTAGGCGTGAAGGAGATGTCCTAGGTGCTACTCAGTCTGGCGGTAGATCTAGCCTGAGGCTGCTTAGAGTTCTTCAGGACAGCAAGCTCATTCAAGATGTGAGAGTTGAAGTAGCAGAGATCTTCCAAGCAGACCCGACTTTAGAGAAGCACCCTCTGGTTGCAGAGACCCTAATTCAGCTAGATAAAGCAAGACAAGACTTTCTTGCTAAAAGCTGAACAAACCTGTGATAAGTTCGAGATAATAAAGAAACTTGGGGGATTCATGCGTAAAGCATTCATAGCCGTACTTGCACTAGCTTTGGCAACGCCGTCACTTTCCGCCAACGCTCAACCAGCAAATTCCCATCGTGAACTTAGCATCAATGAGATGGGTGAGATCGTTCAGGTCAGGCCTGATGGTAAAAAAGCTGGTTTGAATGTAGTTCATGACTACTCAACCTCTAAAGTTGTCACAAACCACGCTGGGGATTTCGCGGTCCTGAGTTCAGAAGTGCAACCTAATAACGAAGTCAACTTGGCGACAGTCAGCTCCAGTTCAAACGTGGAGTTGGTTTGGGACAACCCGGACAACTTGCCTGGAATGCTCTCAAGAGATGGGATACCGGTCAAAGAGATTGAATCGTCTGGGTTTTTCATTGACGAAGAAGTCCTGCCAGGAGCTACTTATGGATACACCTTAGAATTTTCTGACACTGCATTTTCTTCCGAATCCCAGGATGAGTTTATTGAACTGACCGTGAGTGGAACTTCTGTATCTCTACCACTCTCAACTTCATTCAATGCGACGGCTATGGTGGCCGTTGCTTCACTTCCCGAATACACAATCATGAGGTATTTGACATTCATCAAGGATGCCTACGTGCCCATCCCCTCGTTTGGCTGTGTACCTTGGATTGGATCGCATTTCCTTGGAAACGACCGAACCTACAGTTCAAGCGCGACTGCCCAGCAAAGCAAGACAATCCTGACAGTGAGAGTTGATTGGGACAGCGGGTTGTTCCGGCAATGGAAATATGTTGGACCGACTACAACAGCTACAAAAGAAGGTTCTAGCTACAGCATGGGTTCAACTCGTCAAGCTAGTGACGCATACGTATACGCCGAAGAGATTAGGCCGACGCTCAGTACAAGCGCTGAGTTTCTAATGCATACTTCCGCGGCAAACCCCTATTGCTTGGGACTACCCATCTATTCGAATCTGAATGTGCTCGTGAAACGAAACGGAAACTACCTCATTAAAGGTAAAGTGCGGTTTGTTCCGAATCACGAATTTTACATTTATCAGGACAATACAAATACATGGGAGACGATCTATCAAAAAGATATCAGCGTGGTAGGTTTTGCTTGTTTCGACCCTTTTCTGATTGAGACTGCTTATTGTATTGACGACGTCAAAATGTCGACAGGGGGAACAGTTGTCTACGGAAATTGACATAAAGCAAGTTAGGTTTAGCAGAGGGTTTATTCTCTGGACTTTAGTTGCATTGCTAGTTCTTGTTGTTGGCAGGATTGATCCGGCTGTCTATTTGCAGAGCGGATTGTTAGTCATCGGGTATATCCCATTAGGGATAGTGGCTTTGATCGGAACCCCTGCATCGGTCTTTCTAATAGTGGCTGGTTTCTTCTATTTTGGGTTTCACAAATCTAAAGGAGGAAAGCGGGTCGTCGCAGTAACTGCCCTGTTTATAGCAGTTGCCTTATCAGCCCTGACTTTTTATCAAGCGATTTCGACTTCAGGAAAGGGTATTTCTCAGCACTTGGCACTATTCATAGTCGCGTTTTCTAGTCAAGTCATCTATGGGACTTGGCAGCGCGAGTCAATTTTGTCTAGGCCAGTTTTCAAGATTGCCGTAGCAACATCTTTCGGAGTGTTGTTTGTCAGCTCAATTCTTCTATTCATGGTGATTGGTAAGGATGCAACCTATAGAGATCCAATTCCAATGGGTCTCCTGGCTGGGTCAGGGTTATTTTTGATTTTGATGGAGCTTTTGAGGGTTAAAATTTTTGCGCGAATCGTAATTGCGTCTCTTTGTTCTCATGGCTTAGTTATCTTGCTGTTTTTCACCTTTGGATTTGCTTTGTCTATGGGATTCAGTTGGAATCCTGATTATTCATTGAGAACGCTAACCAGTGGAGTCACCCTGAATAACCTTCTAATTGCATCGATCAGTCTTTCTCTATTTCAAATCACATACGCGGTCCTAAAAAGGAAACAAAAGAAACTTGGTTATTAAACCCAAAGCAGTTAAACCCGCTAGTTTATTTCAAAAAATCTGCATAGTCGGCTAACCTAAATACATGGCCATTGCCGTTTACCCAGGATCTTTTGACCCGATTACCTTCGGGCACATCGACATCGCTACCCGTGCCGCCAAGCTCTTTGAGACTGTTCACGTTTTAGTTGTCCATAACCCAGGTAAGAACCCGAAGCTTTCTTTGGATAAGAGAGTGGAACTTGTGAAGGCTGTCTTGGCTAATAAGCCGGGTAACTTTGTGGTTTCTTCACTAGCCAGCGGTCTCCTGGTTGATTACTGCAAAGAGGTAAAGGCAGAGGCTTTGGTAAAGGGCATCAGAACCAATGTTGATGTTGACTATGAGCTACCAATGGCTCAGGTAAATAGGGACCTTTCAGGTATTGAGACAGTGTTCTTGCCAGCAGATCCAGCTCACGGTTTCATCTCTTCTTCTTTGGTGAAGCAGGTTGCGAGCCTTGGCGGAGATATCAGTAAATATGTTCCAGCAGAAGTAGTAGAGGCGTTGAAGAACTAATGAGCGTTTTCAAGATTCAAGTCCATGACCTGATGCACAAACCGGGCCACATGAGGGAATTTGACACCAAAATAGCGCTTCCAGAGGCTCTAGGTGCCGGTCTTGCTGCAGTTCCAAAAGGTGGCGAAATTGAGCTTTTCCTATCCCTTGAGAGCGTTCACGAGGGCATTTATGTCTCTGGAGGGCTAAAAACCAAGGCTAATGCTGACTGTTCTAGGTGTTTAGAACCAATGAGTGTGCCGCTTCAGGTAGATATTCAGGAACTTTTCGCCTATTCTTTAGAGGTAGAAGATGACTTGGTCATCCAAGATGAGCAAATCGACTTGGAACAGGTCATCGTTGACTCGGTGGTTCTAAATCTTCCGTTCACCCCAATTTGTAGTTCAGACTGTTTAGGTTTGTGCCCAGAATGTGGTGTCAAGATGAATGAAAACCCGGATCACGAACACGAAGCCCCGATTGACTCGAGGTGGAGTGCACTAGAAAAGCTTGCACAAGAAAGAGAAGACTAATGCCAGTACCAAAGAGACGCCTGTCGAGATCAAACACCCGTCACCGTCGCTCGGCATGGGTTGCTAACAACACTCAGCTAGTTAAGACCGTTGAAAACGGTAAGACCGTATACAGCTTGCCTCACCGCGCTCGTGCCGTAGAAGACTCGAACGGTGACGTTCAGTTCTACGAATACAAGGGCCGCAAGGTAGCTGACGCCTAAATCTTAGGCTTACGATCTTGTCTCACGCCTCGCTAATAAAAACGCTTGGCATCAGCATTGATTCAGAACTACTCGAATTAGCTCTAACTCATTCCTCATACGCATATGAGAATGGCAAAATACCCGACAACGAACGCCTAGAGTTTCTAGGAGATTCGGTGTTGGGTTTTGTTGTTACTGGGCACATCTACTCAACCAATCCAACTCTTGATGAAGGATC
>JBEAMR010000077.1:0-10825 GCA_041165845.1 Actinomycetota bacterium
CGAACTTCCAGATGCGGTAGCCCCAGAGTTTGCCTCCGTTTAGATTTGCTGGCGCATTCCAACTAAGCAGTACTCTCGCATTTGCTGGCTGACTTTCCTGCCAAGCATCAATTGCCTTTAGGCCAGTCGGTGCTGAGCTAGCTTTGAGATTCCCAAGAATTGGATTTACGTTCTTGAAGTTTGCACTGGTTAGGTAATGGTTTAGGTAAATGATCTCGATGCGAGAGTCGGTTGCCAGAGTTTCTGCAATCTTTATTGCAGCGTTCTCTTCCAACTGCTTTTCAAAGTTCGCTGAATACATTCCAAGCCCTAGATCTTCACCCTGCTTAAGCTCAGGAGTTAGAGCAACTTGGTTTCCAAGAAAATCTTCAGCTAAGACGCCTTCTTTGTATTTGAGCACCAACCCAACAACAGGTTTGTTCTTTGCAGCCGAGTCGCTGAGAATTTCTGCTCTGGCGGAAGTTGTGAAATTTAATGCCAATCCAGCAACGACCAAAGCAAGGGTGAGTGCCGATGATGTTGCCCAGTGCAGTCGCTTCATGGACCCTAACCTAGTAGTTGAGTCTGACAAAAATCTGAACTTTTTCACAGACTCTTCTGTAATAGAACTGTCCCGAGCCAGCGGTTGAACTTGAAACCAACCTTTGCAAGGTGACCTTGTCGCTTGAACCCAAATGCCTCATGCAGAGCAATTGAAGGGTCCGCTCCCTTATCGCTGATCACGGCAACAATCTCTTTGACTCCAGCCGCTCTTGATCTATCAATGAGTTCAGTCAGGAGCCTTGTTCCAATTCTTTTACCGATGGCTGCGGGTCTTAGATAGATAGTGTCTTCAACTGTTCTGCGGTAGGCAGCTTTCTGACGCCAAGGTGCAACATAAGCAAAACCGAAGATTGTTCCACTAGCGCTTTGAGCAACTATGAAAGGCAGGTCTAACCCTTGAAGATATTCGAGTTTCTCTGTCCAAGTTGCTTCAGTGGTTGCTTCAATGTCAAAGGTAACTACAGAGTTAGTTACGTAGTAGTTATAGATTTCTGCAATTTGTTTCATGTCTTCTGCGGTAGCAGAGCGAAGTGTGATATCTTCGACGCTCGGGTCAACCTCAGCCCCGCGGGCTTTGAGTTTCCTGACCAGTCGCCAACGCGACTCAGAATCTAGTGGCACTATTTCACTTCCTAACAAGACCAATCTATCGGCTCTAAACCAAGGTCGCTAAGTTTGCGGTTGGCTTGGGAAAACACCTTAGATCCAAAGAACCCGTTCCTTGCCGAGAGTGGGCTTGGATGTGCTGATTCAACAAAAGTAACCTCGCCTAATTGGCTCTTGATGGCTTTAGCCGAATTACCCCAAAGCATGAGCACAAGAGGTTGCCTCTCAACAAGTGCTCTGACAGCCTTCAAAGTAAATTCCTCCCAGCCGATGGCGCTTCCTAGATGTGCGCCAGAAACACTTGGAAGCGTAGTCAAACCTCTGTTTAGTAAAAGGACTCCTTGTTCAGCCCACCTACTGAGATCAGGTGCCATTGGGTTAGCGACAGTGCCACTACCTATATCGCTCTCCAACTCGGTGACTATGTTCTTCAAACTGCGAGGGGTTTTGGTCTCAGGGCTGACAGCAAAAGCTAGCCCGATGGCATCTCCCGGTGTTGGGTAAGGGTCCTGCCCGATCAGGACAACCTTGATTCCCTGTGGGTCAGAAGCGAAGGCTTTCATGACAACGTTTGCTGAAGGAACTATGTCCGAACTCAAGACCTTAGTTTCGATTCTCTCGAGCAGCTCTTGCTCAGTGGCTAACCACTGACGCCAGGTTGGGTGCATTTGCTCGAAGAACATAACTAAATCGTAGGCGTCAGTAGTCTTGGATATACTTCCAACTAAGAAAAAATCCTAAGAGAAGAGAGTCCCGTGGACATTCAGCAGCTCAAAGCCCAAGCTCAAGCCAAGCAAGCAAACCTCGTTGCGATCCGCCGAGACTTGCACCAGATTCCTGAATTTGGACTAGACCTGCCTAAGACCCTTGCTCGAGTGCTTTCTGAAGTGGAATCTCTGGGTGAAGTAACCCTTGGTAAAGATATGACTGCAGCTGCGATCGTGATTCGCGGTGCACAGCCTGGTCCAACAGTTCTTCTTAGAGCAGACATGGATGCTTTGGCAGTCACTGAAGACACTGGTCTTCCTTTCTCATCAACCAACGGATACATGCACGCTTGTGGACATGACCTCCACATGGCAATTGGTGTTGGTGCCGCTCAACTTATTGCTGAAAACAAAGAGCAGCTCAAGGGCAGCGTAGTTATGTTCTTCCAGCCTGGGGAAGAGGGTCACGATGGAGCTGGCGTAATGCTTTCTCAGGACATGCACCTGGCTTCTGGCGAGAAGCCAATCGCTGCTTATGGAATCCACGTTTTCTCTAACGATGACCCTGGAGTATTTAGCTCTCGCAAGGGAACCATGATGGCTTCAGCAGGAGATATCATCGTGACATTGAAAGGTCGAGGCGGTCACGGTTCAATGCCTTGGACTGCAGTTGACCCAATTACCGGAATGGTTGAGATGCTCAGCTCACTGCAATCATTCATAACCAAGCACTTTGATGCCCTTGACCCGATTGTTCTAAACGTTGGTTGGATCAAAGCGGGTAATGACCACACCACAAACATCGTTCCTGAGGTCGCTAGCTTCGGAGCAACTGTCAGATCATTCTCAAAGCAGGGTTTCGAAGACACCAGAACCAAGATTCCAGCTTTCATCAAGAACACAGCTGCTGCTTTTGGTTTGGAAGCAGAAATTGAATTCTCTCCAGCAACCAAGGTTTTGGTTAACGACGGAGCTGCAATTGACCGAGTCGAAAGAGTTGTCCTTGACCTTTTTGGTGAAGGCAAGTACGAGAACATGGACCAGCCAATTCCTGGTGGGGAAGACATGGCAAGCATCTTGGAAGAGATTCCTGGAGCATTCGTCTTCCTTGCTGCAGGTGACCCTGGCACTCCAATTGAACAACGTCAGTCAAACCACAGCAACAAGGCTGTATTTGACGACTCAGTGCTAGCCGACGGTGCAACTCTCCTAGCAGCCTTGGCTTTTGATACTCTAGACGAAGCAGCCAGAGCCTAAAACTCGCAAACTACTTCTGCCTATCTGGCCATCGCCGTTCAGATTCACCCAAAAGTTACGCCACGTTTCATAGGGTATTTGGGCTATTCGGGGACATTCCTTAGCCTTGAGACACACACAACTTCCTAATTAAAAGAAAGCACTAATCATGAGCAACGATCCTGCCAACTGGGGATTTGAAACCGCACAGATTCACGCGGGGGCAACTCCAGACCCAACAACCAATGCTGTTGTAACCCCTATTTACAACACCACCGCATATGTATTCAACTCCTCTGAGCACGCAGCCAAGCTTTTCGGTCTAGCTGAGTTCGGAAACATTTACACCAGAATCATGAACCCAACTCAGGATGTTGCTGAAAAGCGCATCGCTGCTCTTGAGGGTGGAACTGCTGCGCTGTTGCTATCTTCAGGTCAGGCTGCTGAGACTTTTGCTATTTTGAACATTGCTCAGGCTGGAGATCACATCGTTGCATCTTCAACTCTCTACGGTGGAACATACAACCTGTTCAAGTACACATTGCCAAAGCTAGGCATCACCGCAACTTTCGTTGAGGACCAGGATGACCTTGCTGCCTGGGCAGCTGCAGTTCAGCCAAACACCAAGTTGTTCTTTGCTGAGACCATTGGAAACCCAAAGGTAAGCATCCTAGACATCGAAGGTGTGGCAAAGGTCGCTCACGAGAACGGTGTTCCACTGATCGTTGATAACACTGTCGCAACCCCTTACCTAATCAAGCCACTTGAGCACGGAGCAGACATTGTTGTTCACTCAGCAACTAAGTTCCTAGGTGGACACGGAACTGTTGTTGCCGGTGCAATCGTTGATGGTGGAAAGTTTGCTTGGTCCAAGAGCGACAAGTTCCCAGGGCTAACTGAGCCGGACCCGTCATACCACGGTGTTAACTACACAGCTGCTCTAGGTGATGGCATTGCATACATCATCAAGGCACGTGTTCAGCTTCTTCGTGACCTAGGTGCAGCAATTGCTCCTACCAGCGCATGGCAGCTAATCCAGGGTATTGAGACTCTAAGCCTTCGTGTTCAGCGTCACGTTGACAACGCTAAGGCTGTTGCGGAGTGGCTATCAAAGCACCCTCAGGTTGAAAGCGTTAACTACGCAGGTCTAACTTCCTCACCTTGGTATGCAGCTGGACAGAAGTATGCACCTAAGGGTCCTGGCGCTATCGTTTCCTTCGAAATCAAGGGTGGCGTAGCAGCTGGTTCCAAGTTCGTCGAATCTCTAAACCTATTTAGCCACGTGGCTAACATCGGTGACGTACGTTCACTAGTGATTCACCCAGCAAGCACTACTCACTCTCAGCTAACCCCTGAGCAGCAGGTAACAGCTGGTGTGACACCTGGTCTAGTGCGTCTATCGGTTGGGCTAGAGTCAATCGAAGACATCATCGCAGATCTAGAAACAGGATTTGCATCAGCTAAGTAAGGTTCACATTTAGTAAATGGACTTTCAAACTCCTGAGGACACCGTCCCCTCAGACTTCATCACCGAAGAGCTAAGCCGACAACTAGTCGGTAAGCCTAAGGCGACTGGAGCCTGGCGGGACGGTGACCCAGCGGGTGAAAGATTATTTGCACCAGTTGGAAACCTAAATTTAGAAAGCGGTAAAACGCTTCACCAGGCAAGACTTGCCTACGAGAGTTGGGGAACTCTCAATTCAGATGCATCAAATGCAGTTTTGATTCTTCACGCCCTAACTGGTGACTCCCACGCAGTTGGTAAAGCCTCTAAAGAACATCCAACCGAAGGTTGGTGGGGTGACCTTATCGGTCCAGGCAAATACATCGACACTGACAAATACTTTGTAGTGGCACCGAACATCCTTGGTGGCTGCCAAGGTTCAACTGGACCTTCTTCACTTGATAAACAGGGTAAAGAATACGGTTCACGTTTTCCTTATCTGACCATCAGAGATCAAGTATTAGCCCAAGTTGCTTTCAGCGATTTCCTCAACATCAAAAAATGGCATGCCATCATCGGTGGTTCAATGGGCGGAATGCACGTACTTGAGTGGGCTATCGATTACCCCGAACGTGTAAACAGAATTGCTGTGATCGCAGCTCCTGCAGTTACCGGTGCAGACCAGATTGCTCTGAACTCGGTTCAGATTGAGGCAATCAAAGCTGACCCGAACTACCAAAAGGGAAACTACTACGACGCTAAAGCAGGTCTAGGACCACACGCAGGTCTAGCCCTTGCCAGAAGAATGGCGCTATTAAATTACCGAAGCCCAAGCGAACTAAACGAACGCTTTGATCGCACCTGGCAGTCAGATATCAACCCACTAGGTGGCGGTGGAAGATTTGCTGTAGTTTCATACTTAGATTTCCACGGCAATAAATTCACTAGACGCTTCGATGCCAATTCATACATCTGCCTAGTTGAAGCTATGAATTCACACGATGTTGGGCGCAATAGAAGATCAGTGAAAGCTGCCCTAGGCAAGATTAAGGCTAAAGCTTTAGTTATTGGTATTGATAGCGACAGACTCTTCCCTATTGAGAATCAGAAGCTAATCGCCCAGCACATCGGCTCTGAACTAGTGGGTGGAAAACTTCACACAATTAGTTCTGAATTTGGTCACGATGGGTTCCTAATCGAACACGAAAAAGTTGGACCACTGCTGGCTAAATTACTTAAGAGTTAGTTCTTTCTTACCCAGCTTTATCAGCTGCATGTTTGACCAAACCAAGATTGCAACGACTGCCAAGTTTCTAACAATAAGTAAGCTAACTCCAAATGGCTTTCCATCCAAGAGATCTCCGTAGAAAATTGGGAAGATCAACCAAGACAAACCAGATGAGATAACGGTTAACCAAACCACCGGCTTCCAGTTAGCAGTTCCAAAAAGAACACCAACAAAAGCAGCACCAATAACCCATAACTCATACTGTGGTGAACCAACCTTGTTGAAGACCAACAAATCCAGAGTTGCGGTTAGGAATATCCAAGCAAACAGAGTGTTCTTATCCACTCCTGCTCTCTTAGCTCTAAAGCCCAACCAAATAGTGATAGCAAGGGCAGAGAACTGAACCAGAGTCATGATGCTGGCAACTTCGGTAACACCGAAGCCAGAGACTTGGAAAGTAAGAATCTCGTTGTCGTAGTAAATCTTGGCACCAGCAACATTGAAGATGATTTGCACTAGCCAGAAGATGGCAATGGTTGATTCAACCTGAACACCACGACCACTTTGCATACCGACGAAAGAGAACATGCTCGAGTTGCCACCAAGAGCAAGACCAACCAAAAGAATTGCAGCTGTTCCATAAACCAAGTTCAGGATGAACTTTCTCTTGCTCTCGGTAATTACAAAACCAGTGAACAGTGCTGCAACCGGAGCAACCTTGATCCAAGCAGCTAGGTTGAAAAACTGCATTGACTTAGCTTCTTTGTTATTCCAAAGAGCAATCGCACCAATCACTGTCAGAATCAAACTGAAGACTTCAAAGCGTCCCAGTGCAACAGGGCCACAGAGGAAAATACAGGCAATCAGGAACCAGGCTGACTTTGCTCTCTCCATCTTCTTGCCCCAGCCAAGTAGATAGGCAAGGGTGAGCATGTTTAGGTTCACTGTGATTAGGAACCAGCCGGTCATGTAATCGGCTGGGTTAGCAAAGTGCGCTAACCAGAGAGGGATAAGAGCGATAAATGGATAAACCCAAGGTTCATTAATCCCCAGAATGTTCTGGTGGTCAATCATGCTGGATACCCATGCAGAGTATGTGTATCGAACGTCACCGAAAGGATCGCCGCTGGCAGTTCCTAGCCAGATCAGGGTGAGTTGAGCAAGTAGTCCAATTGCTAAGACAAACCAAAACTTACGAGTAAGGGCAGATGCAACTGCTGCAACTCTCATCGCCATCGAACTCTCCGAAACTGGCTCAAGGCCTATAGATTGATTCCCTGCTCAAGTCTAGAAGTCTTATCCTCATTAGGCTGTTGCTATGGCTAAGTTATTTGAACCTCTCACCATTAGATCTAAGACCTCTAGAAACCGCATCTGGATTGCTCCGATGTGCCAGTACTCCTGTGAAGACCAAGATGGCGTTCCTAATCAGTGGCATCTAGTCCACCTAGGTTCAAGGGCTCTAGGCGGTGCAGGTCTAGTAATGACTGAGGCAACAGCTATTCGACCAGATGGTCGAATCAGTCCTTGGGATACCGGAATCTGGAAAGATGAGCAGGTTGAGGCTTGGAAAGAAACAACTGCCTTCATTAAAAAAGCTGGCGCATTAGCAGCCATCCAATTGGCTCACGCAGGGAGAAAAGCCAGCATCTACCGTGAATGGTCAGGTTCTGGAGCAATCCAGGAGGCAGATGGAGGCTGGCAACCGGTGTCATCAACAAAGGAAGGTTTCCCGCAATACAACACCCCAAGAGAGCTAACTACCGAAGAGGTTAGAGAGCTTGTTCAGGAATGGGCAACAGCAGCCAAGCGTTCAGTTGCAGCGGGCTTTGATGTTATTGAAATCCATGCTGCCCACGGATATCTTGTTCACCAGTTCCTCTCCCCGATCACCAACCAGAGAACAGATGAGTTTGGTGGCTCTAAAGAAAAAAGAGCCAAGTTCCTCGTTGACATTGTTAAGGCGATGAGACAAGAAATCGGCGATGAGATTCCAGTAATCGTACGCTTCTCAGCAACCGACTATCGAGAAGATGGCTTTACCGTAGCTGACTGTGCTGAAGTCGCTAAGTGGTGTGAAGAAGCTGGTGCTGACCTATTTGATATTTCAAGTGGTGGTCTAGTCCTTGGAGTGAACATTCCTTTTGGTCCTGGCTACCAAGTTCCGATGGCAGAAGACATCGCTCACGAAGTTGATGCGCCAGTTGCAGCAGTTGGATTGATTACCACGGGTGAACAAGCAGAGGATATTCTCCAGAGCACCGAAATTGACATCATCATGATTGGTAGGGCATCACTGAGAGATCCTTATTGGCCACTTAGAGCAGCTTTTGAACTCGATGTCGAATTAGATTACTGGCCAAATCAATACACCAGAGGTAAGTTCAAGAAGTAATCAGTCGCGACGAGTCGCGTCCTGAACTTCTCCAACCAGTTCTTCCAAGATATCTTCGAGGAAGAGAAGTCCAAGTAACTTTCCTTCACTGTCAAAGCTTGCCATCAGGTGCTGACGATCTTTCTGCATCAGTGCAAGAGCATCTTCTAGTTCAACTCCGCTGCCGATTGACTTAACTGTTCTGATTAGCTTTCTTTGAACAGGAAGATCAGCTTCTTCTTCTTTTTCATCAATAACGTCTTTGAGGTGGAGGTAACCCTCGATAGAACCATCTTCATCAAGGACGATGTATCGGCTGAAGCCGTGCTTAGCAACAGCCTGCTCAATAATTCTTGGAGTCACATCTGTCGAAACAGTAATTAGGTTCGCAATCGGAACCAAGATGTCCTTCACCTGCTTATCTGTGAATTCAAAGGTGTTGGTAATCGCACCGGTCTCATCACTTAGGACACCAGCTCTAGTTGAGTGAGAGACAATGTCTTCAACCTGCTCCAGGGTAAATGCGCTGTTTGCTTCGTTCTTCGACCTAACTCCAAACAGCCTCAGGATTCCATTAGCCGTCGCATTTAGAGCAAAGACCACAGGTTTTAGTGCAATTGCTAGACCGTAGAGCGGTGGAACTAGAACTAGTGCAGCACGTTCAGGAATAGAGAAGGAGATGTTCTTAGGGATCATCTCTCCCACCAAGACGTGGAGGAATGAAACGATGAACAAGGCAACGCCAAAGGAAACAGCACTCTCAGCAGATTCAGGTAGCCCTAGAGCATGGAGTGGTTCTTTGAGTATTTCGTGGATGCTCGGTTCAGCAACAAGAAGGATAAGTAGTCCGGAGATTGTGACACCGAGCTGACAGGTGGCCAAGATGAGGCTTACGTTCTCCATGGCTTTGATGGTGAGCTTCGCTGGAGTGGAACCAGCTTTAGCTCTCGGTTCAATCTGAGCACGCTTGGCAGAGATAACCGCAAACTCAGCGGCAACAAAGAATCCGTTGGCTAGAAGAAGAACTACTAGTGCCAACAAACCATAGGCAACGCTATTCATTCGTCTCCTCCTCTGGAATCTCATCAGGGATGAAGCGAATTCGATCTACACGTCGTCCATCCATTCGCTCAACGCGCAGCACTCCGCTTTCAATACGGATCTCATCGCCGACCTGAGCGACTCTGCCCAACTGGGCCATTAGGAAACCAGCAATAGTTTCGTAGCTCCCATCTTCTGGAACTTCAATGGCCAACTTCTCAAGCAACTCATCTGGTCTAAACATTCCAGGGAATGAGAATGACTTATCTTTACCACCAGTGATATCCAACTTCGCTCTGTCGTGCTCATCACCTAGTTCACCCACTAGTTCTTCAACTAGATCTTCTAAGGTTACGATTCCAGCAGTGCCACCATACTCGTCAACGACAATTGCTAACTGCAATCCATGTGATCTAAGCACACCCATCAATTTCTCAAGTGACATGGTTTCTGGGACTCTAAACGGTTCAACCATAAGAGCAGTAACTGGCACAGAGTCTCGCTTCTCTCTCGGAACCGAAGCAGCTGCCTTGACGTGAACAATTCCAACCACATCATCATTTGATCCTGTGAAAACAGGGAATCGTGAGAAACCTGTGCTGTGTGAAAGAGCAATCACATCTTGAACAGTTGAAGATGCATCTAGAGAAGACAACCTAGTTCTTGGTGTCATCACATCTGAGGCAACAAGCTGACTCAATGCCAAAGTCTTGGTAATCAAATCTGCTGTTCGTTGTTCAAGGGCACCCAAGCTTGCTGATCTCTTAACCAATGCTGAAAGTTCTTCAGCAGTTCTAGATGAACTGAGCTCCTCTTTAGGTTCAATACCAAAAGATCTAACAATGGCGTTACCTGAAGAGTTCAGTAACCAAATCAACCAGCCAAATGTCCAAGTGAAGAGGAGTTGGAATCTAACAACTGCCTTGTTGACTTGGAGTGGCAAAGTCAGCGCTAGCTTCTTCGGAACTAACTCACCGATCAGAGTTGAGAACAGGGTCGCAATGACCAATGAGACGGCTAATGAGATGGCATGCAGTGTTGGCCCTCTGAACCATTCACCTAGAAGACCCGCCTCTAACAGAACAGTTAGCGATGGCTCAGCTAAGAAACCGGTAAGCAGGGTTGTGAGAGTAATACCCAGTTGAGCACCTGAGAGATGAGTGCTGGTTCTCTTTAGGGCAGTGATCGTTGGGCTAAGACCTCGTTCTCCCCTAGTCCTTCTGCTCTCAAGCTCGGTTCTCTCAAGGTTAATAAGTGAGAACTCACTGGCAACAAAGAGGCCTGTTCCTATAGTCAGCAGGATGCCTAGGCAGAGTAATAGCCACTCGTTCATCGGTTACAACCTTGAAGGAGGGCGGGGTGGGGATGGTCTGAGTCCATATCCCTTCCAGCATACCTGTGCTTTGGCTGGGGTTGTGGAGGGCAATAAGGCTGTGAAACCTACTGTTCATAAAGAAAAGGTAGGCTTGTTTGGCACTGTTCGGGCGAAAAGTAAGAGGTGGTTTGGTGTCCGTGGACAATTCCCAATCTGGTCAAGAATTCGGGGCTAATGAGTGGTTAGTCGATGAAATGTATGGGCAGTGGCTGGTAAATCCAGATTCAGTGGACAAAGAATGGCAGCCAATCCTAGAGCGCTACCACCAGGT
>JBEAMR010000078.1:0-12478 GCA_041165845.1 Actinomycetota bacterium
CCAAAGGTAGCGTGCTAGCAAGAATGACTTGAAGTCTTCTGGCAGGGTTTACACGGGTCCAAGGTTGGACAGCTGGTCTAGGAGCGAAGCTCATTAGTTCTTCCTCCAAGGTTGTGCACGGTTAACAATGACGCTGGCGAGGAAGTTAATTCCCAAAGTCAGCACGAAAAGCACGAGACCTGCGGCGATTAACCCCGAGACTTCTTCGCTTGTTGCTTCACCAAACTTTGCCAAAATCATAGAAGCGACTGCGCCACCCTTTGGCTCTAAAATTTGACCCCAGTTGATGTCAAAAGATAGCTGTAACACATAGAAAATCGCAACGGTCTCACCCAGAGCACGGCCAAGACCGAGCAATACCGCACCAACAACCGCTCCTGCTGATGTGGGGAAGATTACCCTGCGGAAAGTTGAAAGCTTGCTTCCACCCAATGCAAGGGCGCCGTTAATCAGGTCTCTGTCCAACTGGCTGAATACTTCTCGAGTAATGCTGGTAATAATTGGCACGATCATGATCGCGACAATCCAGCCGGCGATAAATGGTGAACCGAAAAAGCCGTTGTCTGCAGTTGGAACAGCAAACAGCGGGAACCAACCCAGTGAGCTGTTCAAGATCGAAGCCCACTCGGTTGCAACAGGGCTAAAGACGAACAAGCCCCAGAGCCCGATGATTACAGAAGGCAGGGCAGCTAGAAGATCTACCAGAGTGGTGGCAAATTTTGCCAACCTTGAAGAGAGCATAAAAACAATCATGTAAGCCAGGGAAATAGCTAAAGGTGTGGCGAATACCACACCGATTAGACCAATAAGCAGTGAGCCCCAGATCATTGGACCAATTTGCATCACAATCGGTTCAGCTTGTGCATTCCACTCAGTTCCGTAAACAAAAGGAAGCCCCTGTGACTGTAGAGCAGGAAGAGCTCGAATGAACAGGAATATAAGGATGAAAGCTACGAGAACGAATGCGAAGTTTGCCGCAATTGAGGTTGTTCTAAAGAACAATTTATCCCCACGGCTGAGAGGGCCGGCGGATAACTTGCGTTTCACAGGCACAGGCTTAGACACAGAGGATTCGCTCATAGCCTCCAGTTTGTCTTTACACGCTTACCGAAAGTTATAGTGTCGGTTAACGGGAGGTAAACAAGTTAGGCTGATCCGAACCTAATTCCGGACCAGATTTGCCACATTCTCACCAACATAATGGCCACTGTTAGTCCAGAAACCCCCAAAACAACGGTGGACCAGCGACTTCTATCAACAATTGCCCAGCCAACGGCTGCCGGAGGAACTATCAAAGCCGTAAGGATGTAGCCGAAAAATTCTACGGTATCTCCTTTTGCCTGATTACCTGAGGCGACTAGAGCAATTGTCACAGCCAACTGAACCAACAAAAAGCCTTCAACTAGGGAAACCGCACCAACGGACCACCAAGAAGGTGGTCTATTGATGAGCCCCAGAAAAATACAGTAAAAAGCAACTGCTAGAGCCAGATAAACCTGCGCGAGGTAAGCCCACTCAAACATTCGACTCGCCCTTGCTAAATACAACCAGTGATTTTAGGGAGAGGTCACCAGCTGAGTCAATAACGGCTACCAACTCACCAGAACAAAGAGCAGCCGTTGGCTCTGACACAGCTCCTGCAATCCGCTTACCAAATCGAAGATCAATCTCATCCTGGGCTGATATCTCGATGTATGGCAAAGTTGTCCTAGCTGCTTCTGCTATCTCAATGATGGTCACTGGTGAGTCTTTTGAGAAGTCATAGGCAGTTGCAAGATCAAACTCACCAATGCGAGTTCTTCGAAGTTCCGTTAGGTGACCGCCAATTCCCAGATCATTACCCAGGTCTCTGGCCAAAGCTCTAATGTATGTGCCGCTTGAGCAATCAATGAGAACATCTAGTTCGATGTATTCGTTTGTGATTCTGATATCTCCCAGAACTTCAAATCTAGACACTGTGACTTCTCTACTAGGCAGGTCAACTTCTTCACCCGCGCGAACTCTAGAATAAGCTCTCTCGCCATCGACTTTGATTGCTGAAACTGCTGAAGGTTTCTGTTGAATCACACCGGTAAGTTTTGAAATGCCAGCGTGGATTGCTTCTTCGGTAATCGAGCTTAGTTGTTCGTAAGTGGCAGTGGTTATAACATCACCTTAGCGATCATCGGTAACGGTTGATGAACCTAAACGAATAGTTCCTTCATAGGTTTTATCTTTACCAACAATGAAAGTTAGAAGTTTGGTTCCAGATTCAATGCCTAGCACAAGTAATCCAGTTGCCATCGGATCTAAAGTTCCAGCGTGACCGACTTTTCTTGTGCCAACAAGTTTTCTAACTCTGCTAACAACATCGTGGCTGGTGATTCCCTCGGGCTTATCAACAAGCAACAATCCAGGGCTTGCCAAGAACTACTCGTTCTCTTCGTCGATAACTTTAGGTTCTTTGTATGGGTTCTCCCCTGCGGCAAACTCTGCATCTTTAGCTAGCTTGGCAAGCTCTGCATCTCTCGCTCTTGCTTGCGCAAGAAGATCATTCATGTGCGCTGCAGTTTCAGGAACCTCATCAGAGATGAATTCGATAGTTGGAGTTAGACGAATTGAAAGTTGTCTGCCGATTTCACCACGAATCTTTCCACGGTGTCTTTCAATTACATCGTTGCTCTTTGCTCTAGCCACTGAATCACCAAAGAAGGTATAGAAAATCTTCGCATGAGACAGATCAGGGGTCACTCTCACATCAGTGATTGTGACAAACCCTAAATCTGGATCTTTAACTACCTTCTCAAGTGCTTCTGCAGTTAGAACTTTGATTCGCTCTGCAAGACGTCTAGCGCGTGCTGCATCAACCATTAGACTCTCGGCTTCTCACGCATCTCGTAGGTCTCGATGATATCGCCCAGTTCGATCTCGTTGAATCCAGCAAGACCGATACCACACTCAAAGTCTGTCTTGACCTCGTTGGCGTCGTCCTTGAATCGCTTCAATGACTCGATCTTTAGGTTCTCTGCAAGGACAGTTCCGCCTCTTGAGATTCGAGCCAAAGAGTTGCGCTTGATAGAACCAGAACGAACAATCGAACCAGCAATGGTGCCAACCTTAGAAGACTTGAAGATTTCTCGAACTTCTGCGGTTCCAAGCTGAGCCTCTTCGTATTCAGGCTTGAGCATGCCCTTGAGGGATTTCTCGATGTCTTCAAGTGCTGCGTAGATAACGCTGTATTGACGAATCTCAACACCTTCGCGATCTGCGCGCTCTCTAGCCTTGCTATCTGGCTTGACGTTGAAACCGATGATGATCGCACTGTCAACAGTTGCAAGGTTGACGTCGCTTTCAGTAATCGCACCAACACCACGGTGAATGATTCGAAGTTGAACTGAATCATCGACTTCAATCTTCAACAACGCATCTTCAAGTGCTTCAACAGCACCAGAAACGTCACCCTTGATGACCAAGTTGAGAGCTTCAACCTTGCCATCTTCAAGAGCCTTGGTGAAGTCCTCGAGGCTAACGCGCTTACGAGTCTTAGCAAGTAGGGCGTTACGGTCAGCAGCTTCACGCTTTTCAGCGATTTGTCTTGCTTGTCTCTCATCTTCGGTAACAACGAAAGTGTCACCTGCACGAGGAACTGACTGGAGACCTAGCACCTGGACTGGACGCGAGGGCTCGGCTGCTTCAACAGCTGCACCATTCTCGTCAAACATTGCACGAACACGACCGTGAGCTGCACCAGCAACAATTGAGTCACCAACACGAAGTGTTCCAGACTGAATTAGAACTGTTGCAACAGAACCTCTTCCCTTGTCTAGGTTTGCTTCGATAGCAACACCACGTGCATCGCGGTGAGGGTTAGCTCTTAGATCAAGGGCTGCGTCAGCGGTTAGTAGGACTGCATCAAGAAGTTGCTGAATACCTGCACCGGTAAGCGCAGATACGTCAACAAACATCACGTCTCCTCCATACTCTTCAGCAACCAAGTTGAACTCGGTTAGCTGCTGACGAATCTTGGCTGGGTTTGCACCTTCTTTATCGACCTTGTTAACTGCAACAACAATTGGAACACCAGCAGACTGAGCGTGGTTCAAAGCTTCAACCGTCTGAGGCATAACACCGTCATCTGCAGCAACTACAAGAATCGCAATGTCAGTTACCTGAGCACCACGAGCACGCATAGCGGTGAAAGCCTCGTGACCAGGTGTATCGATGAATGTAATTGCTCGATCAATGCCTTCGTGGTTGGTGTGAACTTGGTAAGCACCAATGTGCTGAGTAATACCACCGGCTTCACCACCCTGAACATTCGCATTACGAATCTTGTCAAGCAATCTGGTCTTACCGTGGTCGACGTGACCCATTACTGTGACGACAGGAGCACGGTATTCCATCTCTTCTTCGTCTTCTTCGTAATCGGTTGAGATATCCAAACCAAATGAATCGAACAGCTCGCGCTCTTCATCTTCAGGAGAAACGATTTCAATCTTGTAACCAAGCTCCTCACCAAGAATCTGGAAAGTATCTTCATCCAATGATGCAGTTGCTGTTGCCATCTGACCCAGTGCGAACAGCACTGTGATCAACTGACCTGCATTGGCATCAATCTTGTCTGCGAAATCTTGAATAGATGAACCGCGACGTAGACGAATAACAGTGTTGCCATCACCGCGTGGAACAACTGCTCCACCGAGGCTAGGTGCTGAACGTAGTTCGAATTCTTCGCGTTTCGCTCTCTTTGACTTTCTAGCCTTCGAAGCGTTTCTCGATCCACCCTTACCGAATGCACCCGCTGCGCCACCACCGCGACCGCGGCCACCAGCACCAGGTCTACCACCAGGACCACCAAAGCCTGGAGTTCCACCTGGAGCACCAGCACCAGCTGGGCGAGGTGCGCCTGTTCCTGGCGGTCTTCCTGTTCCAGCTGGACGGGGACCACCTGGTCTAGACGAAGGGCCACCGGCACCAGCTGGACGAGGTCCACCCGGACGGCTACCTTGTTGACCCGGGCGACCCATGCCTTGATTGGATGCGAATGGGTTATTACCTGGTCTTGCCATTGGGCGTGGGATACCCATGCCCTGGTTGGCAGCAAAAGGATTGTTTCCTGGACGAGGAATGCCAAGAGTTGCAGCAGGTGTTGCTGGAGTCTCAGGCTTTGCCTCTGGAGCTGCAGTCGGATCGACTGGCTTAGCGCTGACCTCTGGCTTTTCTTCAACAACTGGCTCAGCAGTTTCAGCCTTAGCAGCCTTAGCCTTGGTTGGCTTCTCAACCTTAGGCTCTTCAGCCTTTGGCTTAGCGTTTGGGTATGCAGCACGGAGCTTGTTGGCAACCGGTGGTGCAATGGTCGACGAACCGCTCTTAACGTACTCGCCTAAGTCTTTTAGTTTGGCTAATGCTTCGGCAGTTTCAATACCGAGCTCTTTAGCAATGTCGTATACGCGTGGTAGCGCCACTTAATTTCTCCTGTCTGGGGCCTACCCAGTCAGGGCAGGCTTTAGTGCTTTGAGGTTCTCATTTCGAGGTTCTCATTAGTTTTCTAACATCTATTCGGCCTGTTCTATAAATTTGGCTAGATCACTTATTTGCCTAGGTAACTGCACTTTTACCTTCAAAGACCGGCTGAATGCACTGCGTTCAATTGCAGCCTGCAAGCAACTTGGACTTTTATGGAGCCAAACACCGCGACCTGGCAGGCTTTTAGCGGAATCGATACTCAATAAACCCTGAATACTGACCAATCGCAATAAATCTGCTCGATTGCCATGTTGACGACAGCCAACGCAAGTTCTAACTGGTTTCATTCTAATGCCTGCACCCTAGAAAGCCCTAGCCTTATGACAACCGTCAAAAGTGGACTTTTATTCGTCATCCCCCATGTCATCAGACATGATGTCAATCTTTGCGCCGGTTAGCTTGCTGGCTAGACGTGAGTTTTGACCTTCTTTACCAATAGCCAAAGACAGCTGGTATTCAGGGACTAGAACACGAACCTTCGGTCTTTCGTCCTTAGGAGCATCCTTCTCATTGACGATAAAGGCAGCTGACACCTTGGCTGGAGATAGTGCTTGAGCCACAAACTTAGAGATATCCTCTGAGTAGTCAACGATATCGATCTTCTCTTCGTTTAGTTCTGCAGTTACAGCACGAACCCTTTGACCAAGTTCACCAATACAGGCTCCCTTGGCGTTTAGCCCAGGAACTGAAGTTCTAACAGCGATCTTGGTGCGCTGACCGGCTTCTCTTGCTACCTGAACAATCTCGACTTGGCCATTGGCGATTTCAGGAACTTCTAAAGCAAAAAGCTTTCTAATTAGGCTTGGGTGGGTGCGAGATACGTTGATCTGAACTTGTCCACGAACGTTCTTGTCCACCTTGGTCACATAGAAACGCATCCTCTTCCCGTGCGAGTAGTCTTCGCCTGGAACCTGCTCTTCTGGAGGAAGAATTGCTTCAACATCGCCGATTTTGACGTAGACCATGTATGGACGAGGCCCCTGCTGGATTTCACCAGCAACGATGTCTTCGACTTTGGCTTTGTATTCGCCATAAAGGCCCTCGTCGGTGAGTCCACGAATTCTTTGAGCTATGACCTGCTTAGCAGCTGCCGCTGCGATACGGCCAAAGTTATCCGGGGTCTTATCTATTTGTGGAATCCTGACTCCGTCAGGAGTTTCAGTAAGAAGTTTGCCCTGCTCATCGCGCTCTTCGGTGTCTGGAACCATGATCGCGACCTTGCCGGTCTTCTGGTCTAGGACTGCTCGGGCAGAGTCGTTGTGACCTACGCTCTTGTTATAGGCAGCGACGATAGCTGCTTCAATGATTTCGACGAGTTCGGCAAAAGGGATTTCTCGGTCACGCTCGACAAGTCGCAGAGCATTCAAATCGATATCCATGAGACGCCTCCTGGCCGCTAGTAAGTTATGCGAGCGACTAGAACTTGTGGCTCTAAATCGACTCGGTCACCGCTAATTCTACCTTGACTGAGCGCCTCTCGCCAGAGCGTCTATCCCAGAGGTCCACTTCACCGTTTTCTAGGCCACGACCGACGATGATGATGTGAGGAATACCAAGAAGTTCGGCATCGCTGAACTTCACTCCAGGGCTTACCTTTAAACGGTCATCTAGAAGAACTGACTTACCAGCTGCCTCTAATTCCTTAGCCAATCGCTCAGCTGTTTCGAAAACCACCTCATCCTTACCAGCTGCAACAACATGGATATCTGCAGGGGCAACAGTCTCAGGCCAGATTAGACCCTTTTCATCGTTGTTAGCCTCAGCTAAGACAGCAATTATCCTGGTTACACCGATGCCGTATGACCCCATAGTCACGGTGACGAGTTTTCCATTCTCATCTAGAACCTTGAGGTCCAGTGCCTGCGCATACTTGCGTCCAAGTTGGAATACGTGTCCAATTTCAATTCCTCGAGCTAATTCAAGTGGTCCACTGCCATCAGGAGCGGGATCTCCAGCTCTGATTTCAGCGATGTCAGCGACACCATCGGCTTCGAAATCTCTACCAGCTACCAGATTGAAAGTGTGCTTGTCGTTTTGATTAGCGCCAGCAACCCAAGAGGTTCCCTTAACCACTCGGGGGTCAAGGAGATAGCGAATCTTTGATTCTGCCTTCTCACCTAGGAACTGAACACCATTCTTGACTGGGCCAATGAAACCCTTAACTAGACCTGGGTTCTTGGCAAAGTCCTCATCTGCTGCAGGTTCAACTTCAAAACCTGGGAAAGCAACTTCTGCTCTCTTGGCTTCCATCTCTCTATCCCCCGGTAGACCAACCACGACAAGTGAACGCTTGTGATTGACATCAGTGAGAGCAAGAACAATGTGCTTCAAAGTGTGCGATGGAGTAACCTCTGCCATTCCTAAAGAACTGTTGGCGAATGCAACAACAGAATCAATAGTTTTTGTGCCAGGGGTTTCGTGAGTAACAGCAGCAGGTAGTCCGTCAACGCTCAACTCAGCTGGTGCAGAAATAGTTACAGCTTCAACGTTGGCAGCATACCCACCTGCAGATCTAACAAATGTGTCTTCTCCAATTGGTGAAGGTGAAAGGAACTCTTCGCTTGCAGAACCACCCATTGCACCAGCATCAGCTTTCACAATCACATACTCAATGCCGAGGCGAGTAAAGATTCGTTCATATGCATCACGTTGCGCTTGGTAAGAGGTAACTAGACCTTCATCTGTTACGTCAAATGAATATGCATCCTTCATCACAAACTCACGGCCACGGAGAAGACCTGCACGTGGACGTGCCTCATCGCGGTATTTATTCTGAATTTGATACAGAGTCAAAGGTAGGTCTTTATAGCTTGAGTAGAGATCCTTTACCAAGAGTGTGAACATCTCTTCGTGAGTTGGTGCAAGAAGGTAGTCCGCTTTCTTGCGGTCTTGAAGACGGAACAGGTTATCGCCATACTCAGTCCAACGACCTGTTGTTTCAAATGGTTCTCTAGGAAGAAGGGCTGGGAAGAATACTTCTTGAGCTCCGGCGCGATTCATTTCTTCGCGAACGACCTGTTCTACCTTTGCCTTCACAGCAAGGCCAAGTGGCAACCAGGTATAGATACCAGGTGCAGCACGGCGAATGTATCCGGCACGAACTAGCAGTTTGTGGCTATCAACTTCCGCTTCTGCTGGATCTTCACGCAGGGTGCGCAGGAATAACTGCGACATACGAAGCAACATAATTAGTCTTTCTTAGCAACGACAACTTGTGGAGAGCCAACCAAAGCTGGATCCATCTCTGCTGCCAAACGATTTGCTTCCTCAATTAGAGTTGCAACAATTTCGCTCTCAGGGACAGTCTTGATAACTTCACCCTTTACGAAAATCTGCCCTTTACCGTTACCAGAGGCAACACCAAGGTCTGCTTCACGAGCTTCACCAGGACCGTTTACAACACAACCCATAACTGCAACGCGAAGTGGCACTGTCATGTGTTCTAAACCTGCAGTTACATCTTCAGCAAGCTTGTAAACGTCAACCTGTGCACGGCCACAAGAAGGACATGAAACAATCTCAAACTTACGAGGACGAAGATTTAGTGACTCAAGAATCTTTGAGCCAACCTTTACTTCTTCAACTGGTGGAGCAGAAAGTGAAACACGAATAGTGTCGCCAATTCCCTTGCTCAAAAGCGCGCCAAAAGCAACTGAAGACTTGATCGTTCCTTGGAAAGCAGGACCTGCTTCTGTAACACCTAGGTGAAGAGGCCAATCTCCTCTTTCAGATAGAAGTTCATAAGCACGAACCATAACTACAGGGTCGTTGTGCTTCACAGAGATCTTGAAGTCGTGGAAATCGTGCTCTTCAAACAAAGATGCTTCCCAAACGGCAGATTCAACCAAAGCTTCAGCTGTTGGCTTTCCAAACTTCTGCAGTAGACGAGGGTCAAGCGACCCTGCGTTTACACCAATTCGAATTGAGACCCCCGCATCTTTTGCAGCCTTGGCAATTTCGCCAACCTTGTCATCAAACTGTCTAATGTTTCCTGGGTTCACACGGACAGCACCACAACCAGCTTCGATAGCCTGAAAAACATACTTCGGCTGGAAGTGAATGTCAGCGATAACTGGAATCTGTGACTTCTTGGCAATAATTCTTAGAACATCTGCGTCATCCTGAGATGGGCAAGCAACACGAACAATGTCACAACCAGATGCGGTCAACTCAGCAATCTGCTGCAGAGTCGCGTTGATATCGGTTGTTGGAGTTGTAGTCATGGATTGAACTGAGACAGGTGCGTCTCCACCTACAGGTACGTTTCCGACCATGATTTGTCTGGTCTTGCGACGAGGAGTCAGTACTGGAGGTGTATTTGGAAGTCCAAGGTTGATCGCTGGCACTTTAGATAACTACTTTCTCAGTTCAATAGGTGATATAAGTCTAAATGCCAAGCACTATTTCAAGGCTAACCGACTAGAACTGTAGTGGATTTACAATATCTCTTATTATCAAGACAACGCTTAGCAATAGCAGTAGCCCAGCCACGAAAAAGGCAACTGGCATCATCTTGCTGGTATCAACCGGCTGCTCAAGCTTCTTACCTCGCAAACGCCACATACCTCGTTTCGCCCATTCGTAAAGACCTGCTGCAATATGTCCACCGTCCAGAGGTACTAGCGGAATCATGTTGAAAACAAAGAGTGCAACATTCAAAGACATTAGAAGTGCCAGCTGCGAAGCAAATTTGTCTTCAAGGGTAATTTCAGAGTTAGAAGCTATGTCCCCTGAGAACTGCCCGAGGCCAACTATTGAAATAGCTCCGTTTTGATCCCGTTCGACATTTGGATTGATTTCAGCAACTGCATTTATTGCTTGAACAGGGAGCTGGACGATCATTTGCGCAGTTGAGCCCAACATGTTTCCTAACTCTTGAACTGCTGCAACTGGGCTTACCTTGAACTTCTCAACTTTGAGATAAACGCCGAGATAGACCTTAGTGACTCCACCTAGTGTCATTTCAACTGGCTTTATGGTTAGGGCTTGTTCAACTCCCGCTCGCAGAACGGTGATTGGGATGTCCTTGTTCACGTTGGCAGACATGACTGAGTCGATTTCTGACCAAGTTGTAACTCTTGTTCCGTTTAGCTCAACAATTTGATCTTCAGCCTTTAGCCCTGCAACAACTGAAGGTGATGGCTCGCCAACCTTGTCACAGTTTGGGTTGGCTTCAGTTGGAACGCATTGAACCACACCTTGAATAGAGGTGGTTCTGCCGTACTGACCAAACCCACTGAGAAGAACTATTGAAAGGACGAGTGCAATCAGAAGGTTTGCGAAGGGCCCGCCAAACATGATGATGAGTTTCTTCCAAGGTGCTAAGCGATAGAAGGTCTTATCAACATCTTCTGGAGCAATCACTTCTTCGGATGAAGTTCTTCTAAAGCTTGCATTCTTGAATGCGCTTGACGGTGGGAGCATTCCAATCATCTGGATGTATCCACCCAGAGGAATTGCTTTGATTCCATACTCGGTGTCGCCACGCTTTCGGGAGAAGAGTGTCGGACCAAAACCAATCATGTACTTGGTTACCTTGACACCAAACTTCTTTGCTGGCCAAAGGTGGCCTATCTCATGCAAACCAATTGAGATTGCTAGCCCAAGGAGAAGAATTACCCAACCGCTAACGGAGTTTAGAAAAGTCATCATGCACTAAACCTACTTATCGTCTCTGACATTAGGCTGTCAGTTTTTTGAACTGATTAGTTGATCAGCAAAGTTTCTTGCCCAGAGTTCCGCTTCAAGAACAGAATCTAGTGAAAGTTCACTCTCTGCGTTGTGAGCCTGAATTGTTTCTTCAATAATCTCAACAATCTCTAGATAGCCAATCTTGTTGTCGTGGAATGCTTCAACTGCTTGCTCATTAGCAGCGTTGTAAACAGCCGGGTAGGTAAGTCCTTTAGAACCAACTTCTCTGGCAATTCTTACTGCAGCGAACACTTCTTCATCGAGGGGCTCAAATGTCCAAGTATGTGCTTTGGTGAAGTCAACCGGCGGTGTGATGTCTGGAATTCGATCTGGCCAGGTCATACCTAATGCAATAGGTAGTTTCATGTCTGGGGGTGAACACTGCGCAATTATCGAACCATCGATGAACTCAACCATAGAGTGAACAACTGATTGTGGATGGACTGTCACAGCAATACGGTCAAAGGAAACTCCAAAGAGCAAATGCGCTTCAATGATTTCCAAGCCTTTATTCACCATAGTGGCGGAATTGGTGGTAACTACCTTCCCCATTGCCCAGGTTGGATGCTTCAAAGCTTGAACAGGTGTCACCTCTTTCAGCTGCTCTCTAGTAAAACCTCTAAAAGGGCCGCCTGAAGCGGTCAAAATCAATTTTGCAACTTCACTGTGCTTGCCAGAAAGCAATGACTGGGCAATAGCTGAATGCTCTGAATCAACTGGGACAATCTGTCCAGGTTTAGCAGCCTCAGTGACCAACTTGCCACCAACGATAAGGGACTCTTTGTTTGCTAGAGCAAGAATCTTGCCTGTTCGTAAAGTTGCCAGCGTCGGCAATAAGCCAACAGATCCGGTGATTCCATTGATAACAACGTCAGCTTTAGTTTCTTCAATTAGTTGAACAGCCGCTTCTGCGCCGGTGACAGTCTTATTTGCAGGGACATTGAATTTCTGAGCCTGTGCTTGAAGAAGTTCTTGGTTGGAATTACCCACTAAACCAACCACCTGGAACTTATCCGGATTGGTTTCAATAATCTCTAAAGCCTGAGTGCCAATAGACCCGGTGCTTCCCAAGATGATTATTTTCTTCATACCCTAATCTTGCCATCTCGGTAATCTATGCGGGGCACTCCCCCTCCAAATGGGACAGGCGTAGAATTGAGCCATGACGATTGAACAAACTCGCAAACTTGTTACTTCGATTCCTGGGCCTAGATCCCAGGCTCTGCACCAGAATAGGCTGCAGCATGTTGGCCACGGTGTTGGTGCAACTCTCCCGGTATAC
>JBEAMR010000079.1:0-6861 GCA_041165845.1 Actinomycetota bacterium
AGGTTTAGCTGACTGGGAGCACTTCAAATCTTATGGAGATCAACTACTGGTTGATGTTCAAAGCGCTGGCCTGAAAGCAGCCGGTGAACCATACTATGCACGTTTTGATCCACCTTGGAAGCCAGGCTTCCTAAGAAGAAATGAAGCAATCGTTGCACTAACTGGATACCCTTCGAAAGGAAACAAATGAAAATCAATACCCTCGTCCGTAAGTCAATCTCAGAACTCTTTGGTGTGATGGTGTTCGTCACCTCAATCGTGGCAGCAAACTTCAACCCAACTTTTCACAACCTAGCTCTTGCAGCAACCCTTGGTGTCATGATCTTGCTCACAGCAGGTATATCTGGTGGTCACCTAAACCCTGCAGTTTCTCTGTTCTTTTACGCACGTAAAGAGATCGAGCTAACTACCCTAGGTGCATACTGGGTAGCGCAGCTCTCTGGCGCAGCCCTTGGTCTATACCTTGGCTTTGCTCTGAGTGGCACTCCGGTCAGTGCAATCACCCCTCCAGCAGGCATATCTGCAAGCGGTGTATTCGTTGGAGAGATGTTTTCAACCACCGTGTTGGTAATCATTATCAACCGCCTAATCTCAACCAAGAACTCACACCTGATTCCGCTTGCAGTAGGTTCATGGGTGCTAGCGGCAAGCACATTCACCCTTACTGGCGCGCAGGCTAACCCTGCTGTGACCTTCGCTCTAATGCTTAGAGACGGCTTTACTCAGGGCAAACTGAGCATCATCTTGGCTGAGTTTGCTGGTGCACTGCTAGCCCTCCTATACATCGTCATTCTTGACGACAAGGCTAAGAAGGCTAAAAAGAAGAAATAATTCAGGCAAAGTTAAAGTGCCTCAGGCTTCGCCTGGGGCACTTTTGTATTAGCCTAAATACATGAAATCAAGCGTTCTCTTTGTCTGTGTTCACAATGCCGGTAGATCTCAAATGGCGGCCGGTTACCTTCGTCACCTAGCCGGTGACCGCATTGAAATTCGCTCTGCTGGAACTCAACCCAAATCAGAGATCAACGCAGTTGCTATTGAAGCAATGGCTGAAGAGGGAATTGATATCTCTAACCAGGAACCGAAGGTTCTCTCTGATGAAGCAGTGCTAGCTAGCGACTACGTAATTACCATGGGTTGCGGCGATGCTTGCCCATTCTTCCCAGGTAAGACATACCTGGACTGGGTTCTAGATGATCCTGCTGGTCAGGGCATTGAAGCAGTTAGACCGATTCGCGACAAGATTCGCGATCACGTTGAAAAACTAATTGCAGAAATCGACGCTAAGACTTCTTAGTCTTAACCTTCACCTTTACCTGCTTAGCGGCTTTCTTAGCGCTCTGTTTTGCTTCCGATAACTTCTTACCGATTTCTTTGCCTGCCTTCTCAGAATCTAGATCTAGTTCGATATCCAGTTTCTTTTCAAGCCAGCTCTTTAGGTTATTTCCGAACTCGGCAAGAGTCTCAGCCAAATCATCTGCTCTTGCTCCTAGGTTTGCTGAACCCACCTTGCCAAACCACTTAGCTGCTTCGGTAAAGCCAACACGATTGAGTGAATAGGTTTCAGTCCTACCCTTCTTCTCAACCTTTACTAACTCAGCTGCAATAAGGATGTTGATGTGCTTCACAATTGAGGCATCGGTTAGCTTGGTGCTCTTGATTAGAGCAGCTTTAGTCTTAGGTTCACCGGCTAGCTCCTCAATGATTCTTCTGGACTGCGGTGCTGCTAGTGCTTGAAAGACATCGGTCATTTTTGCTCCTGAGATATTTCTTTAGCTCTGGCTAGAGCTGCGTTGGTTGCTTTGAGGAAAAGATTGTGTAGTTCGCCTTCTTCAAGAACAGCAACAGCTTTCATGGTTGTTCCATTCGGGCTGGTAACAGCTCTTCTTAGTTCGGCAGGGTCACCTTGAGTCTGAGTGATTAGTTCACTAGCTCCTAGGAATGTCTGGGTAACAAGTAGATAGGCATCTTCTTGACTAAAGCCCATGTCTTTAGCTGTCTTGATGAACTCTTCCATGAAGTAGAAGACGTAGGCAGGACCTGACCCTGAAATAGTTGAAAGAGCATCAATCTTGTCTTCTTCAAGCACAACAGTTTTACCAACTGCATTGAAGAGTTCAACCGCCAGGTACAGTTGTGCACCAGAAGATCTACTACCTGCAGATATACCGGTAAGGCCAAGTCTGATAAGTGCTGGAGTATTAGGCATTGCTCTAACTACTGCAACAGAGTCCGGTAGGTAACTTTCGATAGTTGCTGTGGTAATGCCAGCAGCAACAGAGATGACTAGAGCGTTCTTCGTAATCACCGGTTCGATCTGCTTTAGAACCTCAATTACATTCGCAGGCTTCACCGCTAGAAGAATAATCTGCGCACCTTCAACTGCTAAAGAGTTAGCGTTTGGTTGGTAATCAGTTGCGTAAGCGGTTACCCCATACTTCTTTGCTAGCTGCTGCGCAGATTCTGTTTTACGAGCAGTTGCTTTGATGTTCTCTTTCTTGATTCCGTGCGAGAGCATGCCGGAGAGGATTGCGGTTCCCATAGAACCGGCTCCAAGAATTGCGACTGATGTATCTTGCATATCTCTAGTTGAGCACAAACTGTTGAGTATTTTCGCTGATTACCCCATTTACCTCAGCCTTGAGGAAGTAACTGGCTCCGCCAGCGGCGACTTCAGGTAAACCATCGGCAATAGAACAGCCCTGGTTACTAGATCTAACTTTCTGCCAATAGTCAGCATCAGCTGAAACAGGCTGGTTAGGGCTTAGCAGCATGATTCGGTCAGTGCGCTCAGTACCTAGGTTGCAGTCCTGAGAGTTCCAGATGTTGTCACTACCGCTAGTGATCTTGAAGAATGAAGCGGAACTACCAACATTGAATTTGCAGGCAACTGAAGCAGTGTTGGTGATGTTGAACCAGAAGTATGGCTTATCCCCTGCGTTGAAAGCTAGTTGGTTCTGCTTGTCCTTAGTTCCAACAAAAGCCTCAACTTTGATTTGCTGAGGTTCGCAGTTATCGCCCTCAGCTAGAACTGGAGCTTTCTCAGTATTGAATAAACCCCCAACGTAAGAGATACCTGCACTAACACCTGCGTAAATTCCCCAAATAAGTCCGCCGACGATAGCTAGAGCGAGGACACGTCTAGCCCAGATTACGCTGGCTCTTGGTCGGTAGTTTTGGGACATGTACTTATTTTGCCAGCAAGACTAAAGAGTGCGGAGCATTCTGGTGTTGCCTAGAGTGTTCTCTTTCACTCTGGCTAGATCTAGGAACTCGGCAATACCATCATCTGAAGATTCCACCATCTGAGCAAAGGTCTCTTCATCGACAGGAACATCGCTAATAATCTCAAAACCACATCTGGAGAAGAACTCAACTTCAAAGGTTAGACAGAAGACTCTAGCGATTCCCAGGCTGAATGCTCTCTCGATAAGGGCTTCAACGATTGCTTTACCAAGACCCATGCCTCTAGCACTGGTATCAACAACAAGTGAACGAACCTCTGCTAGATCTCCCCACATGACGTGAAGTGCACCGGCTGCGAGAATGCGACCATCTTCGTGTTCAGCAACAACAAACTCTTGAGTGCGCTCATAGAGCGATACCAACTGGTGCTTTAGCAAAACCTTGCTATCAACTAGAGGTGCTCGCATAGCCTGGATAGCGACAATGTCGCTAGTCCTGGCTGGGCGAATCTTGAAAGAGTTTTGGGGCATTGCTAAATGCTAGCAATGACTCTGACGTTAGAGGTGAATATGAACTCACCGGCTACGACATCCGCCACTACATCACTCGCGTTCTTGATGACACCCTGCAAAATGCTTTCAGAGATTTGGTCTTCGATTTCACGCTGAACGGCTCTGCGCAAAGGTCTTGCTCCAAGCGCTGGGTCGTAACCTAGTTCAATCAAGCGATCCTTAGCTGCAGGAGTCAAGGTCAAGGTGATGTCGCGCTCTTCTAGTCGAGTGTTCAACTTCTTGATGAATAGGTCAACAATCTCCAACAGCTCTGACTTAGAAAGCTGAGGGAAGACGATGACATCATCAACACGGTTTAGGAACTCAGGCTTGAAGTGCTTCTTCAACTCATCGTTGACCTTACCTGACATGCGCTCGAAGTCATTCTGCTGGTTACCCTCAAGGTTGAAACCAAGAGCTCCCTTAGAGATGTCCTTTGAACCTAGGTTAGTTGTCATGATGATGATTGTGTTCTTGAAGTCAACAACACGTCCCTGACCATCGGTTAGGCGACCCTCTTCAAGAATCTGCAACAGTGAGTTGAAGATATCTGGGTGAGCCTTCTCGATTTCATCGAATAGGACAACGCTGAATGGCTTACGGCGAACACGCTCAGTTAGCTGACCACCGTCATCGAAACCAACGTATCCAGGAGGGGCACCGAAAAGACGTGAAACAGTGTGCTTCTCGGCATACTCGCTCATGTCTAGAGAGATCAATGCACCTTCGTCATCAAATAAGAATTCGGCTAGAGCCTTAGCAAGCTCAGTCTTACCAACACCGGTAGGACCAGCGAAGATGAATGAACCTGAAGGACGGTTAGGGTCCTTGAGTCCCGCACGCTGGCGTCTAATGGCCTTAGAGATTGACTCAACAGCAGCCTTCTGACCGATAACTCTCTTGTGTAGTTCTGCCTCCATGAAGACCAACTTGGCTGACTCTTCTTCCGACAACTTGAACACTGGAATACCAGTTGCAGCTGCTAGAACTTCAGCGATTAGGCCTTCATCAACGACACCGTGAGCGCCTACGTTACCTGAACGGAACTGCTTGGTTAGCTTTGCACGCTCAGATAGCAGTTTCTTCTCGTCATCACGAAGCTTGGCAGCACCTTCGAAATCTTGTGATTCGATTGCCTTCTCTTTATCGACACGAACAGCGGCAACCTTCTCTTCTAGTTCACGAAGTTCAGGAGGTGAAGAAAGAATCGAAAGACGCAATCTTGCTCCAGCTTCATCGATTAGGTCAATCGCCTTGTCTGGTAGGTATCTGTCGGCAACATAGCGATCTGCAAGCTTTGCAGCAGCAACGATTGCACCGTCGGTAATTGAAACCTTGTGGTGAGCTTCGTAGCGATCACGAAGACCTTTCAAGATGTTGATAGTCTGCGGAATAGATGGCTCGTTAACCTGGATTGATTGGAATCTACGCTCAAGAGCTGCATCCTTCTCAAAGTACTTTCTGAACTCGTCCAATGTTGTTGCACCGATGGTTTGAAGTTCACCACGAGCAAGCATTGGCTTCAAGATTGATGCAGCATCAACTGCGCCTTCTGCAGCACCTGCACCAACAAGAGTGTGAATCTCGTCAATGAAAGTGATGATGTCTCCACGACCCTTGATCTCCTTGATGACCTTCTTTAGCCTCTCCTCAAAGTCACCGCGGTATCTAGAGCCAGCAATTAGAGAACCAAGGTCAAGCGTGTATAGCTGCTTACCCTTTAGAGTCTCTGGAACGTTGCCGGCAACAATGGCTTGAGCAAGACCTTCAACAACAGCAGTCTTACCAACACCTGGTTCACCAATCAAGATTGGGTTGTTCTTGGTTCTGCGAGAAAGAATTTGCATTACGCGTTCGATTTCTTTCTCACGACCGATAACAGGATCTAACTTTCCTTCAGCAGCAGCTGCAGTTAGGTTCTTACCAAACTGATCTAGAACCTGAGAGCCTTTTTGTGGAATTGCTTCGCCACCAACGGTTGCAGTTTCCTTATTATCAAAACCTTGCAGCATCTGCTGAACCTGAGCACGAACCTTGTTGGTGTCTGCACCTAACTTAGTTAGCACCTGAGCAGCAACACCTTCACCCTCTTTGATAAGACCAAGTAGTAGGTGTTCTGTTCCAATGTATGAGTGACCTAGTTGCAGAGCTTCACGAAGAGATAGCTCTAGAACCTTCTTAGCTCTAGGAGTGAAAGGAATGTGTCCGGTAGGAGCTTGCTGTCCCTGACCGATGATCTCTCTAACCTGGTCACGAACTGCTTCTTGAGAAATACCAAGCGCTTCTAGCGCCTTAGCGGCTACGCCTTCACCTTCGTGGATTAGACCGAGCAGAATGTGCTCAGTACCGATGTAGTTGTGGTTAAGTGACTTCGCTTCTTCTTGCGCCAAAACCACTACCCTACGGGCCTTGTCAGTGAACTTCTCAAACATCTTTACTCCTTTGACACTTTTATGTGCTTACAAAGAAGATAACCCTGTTTACCCCTGTTTATTCAGGCTGTTCGCCAATGGGGGAACGCTTAGCCCGTTCCTCGGCCTCAATCTGAGCCCTGACCTTACGTTCCTTAGCATCAGCTCCAATGATTCCCTTGAATAGGAAATAGACCAGAACTCCCATTCCAACTGGAGGAAGGAGGGCTAGGACAGCGTCGATAAAGACCTGCATTACTTCACCAACGGGAACATGATGGTTTCACGAATACCGAGACCGGTAAGGCTCATGAGTAATCTGTCGATACCCATGCCCATTCCACCTGATGGTGGCATACCGAATTCAAGTGCCTTTAGGAACTCTTCATCAAGCTTCATAGCCTCTGGGTCTCCAGCAGCTGCCAGCTTGACCTGCTCAACAAATCTCTCACGCTGAATTACAGGATCAACTAGCTCTGAGTATCCGGTTGCCTGCTCGTAGCCTCTAATGTATAGGTCCCACTTCTCAACAACGCCTGGCTTTGATCTGTGGTTACGAACTAGAGGTGATGTATCAACTGGGAAATCCATCACGAAGGTTGGCTTCTGAAGCTCTCCCTTTACAAAGTGCTCCCACAGTTCTTCAACATATTTACCGTGTAGCGGGTGATCAATCTCTAGACCTTCTTTATCAGATAGCTTCTTTAGAACAG
>JBEAMR010000080.1:0-3634 GCA_041165845.1 Actinomycetota bacterium
AGTATCAGCATTATTACCGCGATCAGATAGAAGTACTTTCTTCTACCGATGAAATTGATTGACTTTTCGCCGCTGTATAGCTGGTTTCCGAAGTCGCTAAATTTAGACATTACTTTGTCTCCTCTTGTGTTGACGAAGCCTTGCGTTCAGCAATTGTTTGGCGGCGTTCAGCTTCTTTAGCGGATTTTGCTACCTTCCCTGCTGAAACCTGAGGACCAACTCTAAACTGGCCTCGACCGGTGTATCCGAAACCAGAGCTCTCCTTCAGTTCCAGTCCGGACCACTTGTGTCCACTGGAGAAGAACTTGGTTTGAGCCATGAGTCTAAATGTCGGATAAGTGAAGAGCCAAACAACAGCAAGGTCAATCAGGGTAGTTAGACCAAGTGTGAATGCGAAACCTTTTACGTTTCCAACTGTTAGCGCGAATAGGGTGCCAGCGGCCAGAAGGCTAACTGCATCTGATACAAGGATTGTGCGTTTTGCGCGTTGCCAACCAGCCTCAACAGCAACATTCAATGGCTTCCCCTCACGAAGCTCATCCCTTACACGTTCGAAGTAGACGATGAATGAGTCGGCTGTAATACCAATCGCGACGATCAGACCGGCGATACCTGAAAGTGACAGGCGATAATCCTGTCTCCAGGTTAACAGAGCGATCAAGATGTAGGTGAGAACTGCGGCAATTGTTAGAGACCCCAAAGTCAAAACTGCCAAGCCGCGGTATTGGAAGATCGAGTAGCCAACAACCAGCAGAAGACCAATAAGGCCAGCTAGCAGACCTGCTTGCAGTTGTTCGGTTCCAAGCGTCGCAGAAATGTCTTCCTGTGACTGAACGGTGAATGAGATTGGCAAAGAACCGTACTTAAGTTTGTCAGCTAGAGTCTTAGCTCCCGGCTGATCAAAAGAACCTGTGATCTGGGCGGTACCACCAGTGATTACGGCCTGTGTGGTTGGCGCTGTGATTACGTAACCGTCAATAGTTACTGCGAACCTGTTACGAGGTTCCGTTAGAGGGAACAAGCGTTGAGTGACTTTCCCGAACTTATCACCACCTGCTGCGTTGAAAGATAGATTGACTGCCCAATCGTTGGTTACTGCTCCGTTTGCTCCTGTGACGGTTCCAGCCTCCGCATTTGAGAGGTCGCTTCCATTCAATTCAACTGGGCCAAGGATGTATTTTTCAGTCAGATCTTCACTACAGGTAACCAGAGGTTTATCTTCAGGGTCTACCTGGCCAGGTTTACGGAATCCACCCTTAACGTTGCACTCTAAATCCTCATATTCCTTCTGCAGAGCCGCAGAGACCTGATTCAGATCGCTCTTATCAGTTGGTTTAGCGCTAGATGTCTTAATTGGTTTTGACCCATCTTTGCCGACAGTCGTCTTTGTCCCTGCGGACGCTACTAGCACAGCACGGAACTCCAATTTCGCTGAGCTTTGCACTAGCTCAAGTGTGTTCTCATCTGGTGTTCCAGGTATTGAAATAACGATGTTATTGCCTGATGTGTTGATTTGTGATTCGCTAACACCCGTTGAGTCAACACGCTGTCTGATGATCGAGACAGCTTGGCTAACCTGCTCAGGAAGCACTTCTTTACCTTGTTCAACAACTGGAGTGAGGATTATTTGGGTTCCGCCACTAAGGTCCAGCGCTAAGTTAGGGACAAATGTCGCTTTCTGCTCTCCGAATAGTTTGTTCAAGCCAATGATGCCGACGATTCCAAACATCAAAATCAACAACCAAACCAATGATTTGGTAGCAGCTCTGGTTATTCCGTTTCTTTCAGACAAGTTGCGCCTTCTTTTCTCTAAAAACTAATTACTTTGCAGACTTAGTTGTCGTGCTCTTTGCTTTGGTGCTGGTGACTTTCGTTACTGGCGCCTTCTTAGCGCTTGAGCTAGCCGCTTTCTTAGCGACAGCTGGCTTCTCATCCAAACTTGGAGCTTCGACACTTCTAACCGCAGCTTTGAGGAACTCGATCTTTGTTCCTGGTACGGTCTCGATAACTACCGTGGTGTCGCGGATCTCACTGACAACCCCGGTAATCCCTCCAAGCATCACAGCTTTGGCCCCTACCTTAACTGAGTTCTCGAGCTCTTGAGCAGCGCTTTTACGACGGCGGTTACTGAACAAAATGAACGCCACGAACGCGACAAGCAGGAACAGGACTTCAAAACCCATTATTAGAACCCAATCAGTTAGATAATGCGACAACTACTCGATTATAGGCGAGAGACTAGTCAAATAAGCTGGGTTCACCTTTTGGTGGGGTTAGACCTAGATGGCGATACCCTGCCTCAGTTGCGACTCTCCCCCTTGTCGTTCTGGCTATGAGACCTGTTCTCAGTAAGAATGGTTCAACAACGCTCTCGATGGTCTCCTGGTCTTCACCAATAGCAACGCTGAGTGTGCTCAAACCAACCGGCTTACCTTCAAATTTCTGAATCAAAGTTGTTAGCACTGCCCTATCTAAACGGTCCAGCCCCAGAGGGTCTACTTCATAAAGCTCGAGAGCCTCCGCAACCGTGCTCTCAAGAACGCTACCGTTGTGGTGGACCAGCGCGAAGTCACGCACTCTTCTGAGAAGTCTGTTGGCTATGCGAGGTGTTCCCCGAGATCGAGAGGCTATGTGTCCAATTGAAATGGAATCAATATCCAACTTCATGAGATTCGCTGCCCTTGAAACTACCCGCTCAAGCTCCTCAGCTGTGTAGAAGTCCAGATTTGCTGTGAAACCAAATCTGTCGCGAAGTGGATTTGGTAGGAGGCCACTTCGGGTTGTTGCTCCAATGAGCGTGAACGGGTCTAAATCTAAGGAGATGCTCGTCGCGCCTGCGCCCTTACCTACCATGACATCTACTCTGAAGTCTTCCATGGCAAGGTAGAGCATCTCCTCGGCTGAACGAGACATTCTGTGAATCTCATCGATAAAAAGTACCTCTCCTGCTGTTAAAGATGAGAGAACCGCGGCCAAGTCCCCTGCGTGCTGTATGGCAGGGCCACTCGTCATGCGCAACGGACGATCCGAGTCGTTAGCAACGATCATGGCGAGAGTTGTCTTTCCTAGCCCTGGGGGTCCCGCAAGCAGAATGTGATCAGCGGTTCGCTGTTGAATTTTGGCTGCATCTATCAAAAGTTGGATTTGATTTCTTACCTTCTCCTGCCCAATGAATTCAATTAGTGATTGCGGTCTAATCGTTGCTTCAAAGACAAGTTCGCTCTCGTCCGCGCCGCTGTCCATAATTTCATCAGACATCGTTTGACACTCTCCTAGTGTTAGCTAGATTTGAAAGAGCCCCACGAAGTATTTCAGCCTCAGTCATTCTCTGCTCAGCGATGTCTTCGACTGCTCGCTTAGCAGCGCGTTCTTGGTATCCGAGACCAATAAGAGCGGAAACAACATTAGCTTCTGAGGTAGTGGACGGTTTTGACTCTGAACCGGTTAGGCCTAATTTTCCAGTCAGCGATAGAACAATCAGTTTCGCTGTCTTAGGACCAATTCCCGAGACCGACCTAAACATCGAGTCATCGGCGCTGGCAACAGCTTGAGCTAAGCCTTCAACTCCGAGTGTTCCCATGACAGCTAGTGCGGATTTTGGACCAACACCCGATACAGAGCACAGCAGATTAAA
>JBEAMR010000081.1:0-10079 GCA_041165845.1 Actinomycetota bacterium
CAAACCTAGCCAGAGTATTACCTAAGAACACAACACTTGATGTTGAGAGAAATAGTTGGAAGCCATTGGATGTCTTCCAAGTTCTCACCTCATGGGGCAACCTATCACTCAACCAGGTTGAATCAACTTGGAACCTAGGTTTAGGTTTTGCAGTAATCGTCAAGGCAGATAAAGCAGCACAGATCCAACAGCACCTTGTTAACGCAGGAGTTCACACCTGGCAACTTGGCATAGTCGAATCAAACGACTGCAGCCTAGAGGGATACATCCAAGGTGCTAAAGGTGTTGATGGTGGAGCTGTTCGCCTTGTTGGTAATTTCCTGAACTAAAGCCTGAATCACCCTCAAGATTTAGGTTCACCTGCCAGACTTTACAGGTACCCAACCAAGAGGAGTTCAGCCGTGTCTGAAGAGCAAACAGTAGTTTCAACCCCAAAGAAGGTTAGCTTCCTAAAGCCAGTGATTCAGATATCAGTAATGGTGACGGTAATCGTCAGCGCTATTCTTACAATCTTTGCTTGGCCAGTGGCAACAGCGACTCCCAAAAACATCCCGGTTGGCATTACCTCAGCTGTTCCTAATCTTGCTCAAGGAGTTCAAACCCAGTTTGATCAGCAGCAACCAGGTGCCTTTAAGTTCATTGAATACAAAGACTTAGCCTCTGCGAAGAGCGCTATTGCACATCGCGAGGTTTATGGAGCTCTGGTTCTATCTGAAACTCCACAGATGCTAATCGCTTCTGGTGCTTCACCTGCAATCGCTCAACTGCTAACAAATATCAGTGTTGAGCTAGGTGCACAAATAACAGCTCTCAACGGAGGTAGTACTTTCAGCTTCGCTGTTGAAGACCTAGCACCTCTCGGCGCCAAAGACCCTAGAGGTGCAGGTCTTGCTGCTGGTTCACTTCCACTAATCATCGCTGGAATTGTTGTTGGAATACTTGGTTCAATGAGACTACGTAGAGTAAGCCAGAAGTTCTTGGTTGCAGGATTAGCTGCGACCCTAGCTTCATTCTCAATCGTTTCTATCTTGAACCTTTGGCTAGGTTCCCTTCAGGGTAACTACTTCCTAGAAGTTGCTGTTGTTGCACTTGGTATTGCTGCCGTGTCACTGGTTGTAATGGGAGCTGCAGCCTTGGCTGGAAGAGTCGGACTGCTTTTGACTATTGGCTTGTTCTTTATTGTTGGAAACCCAATTGCAGGAGTCTCACTACCAGTCGAGATGTATCCAACTGGGTTCGGTGCTCTAGGTCAGTATTTACCTCTAGGTGCTGAGATTCACCTATTGAGAAGTATTAGCTATTTCCCAGAAGCCAGCACAGTTACACAGTGGGCAACTCTAGGGGGATGGTTAGCACTGGGTGTATTGCTTCTAGTGATTGCACCAGAGCGTAAAGAGGCTAAGGCTTAGCCGGCAGAGCCGGAGCCACCGTCTGAGCTATCAGATGAATCAGTGGTGTCTTGTTCGTCTGGGTAAAGGTCAGCCCACTTGTCTTCATATTCAGGCTCATCGTTACTAGACGTAGCAAGCTCTGCCTGCAGTGCAGTTAGGTCTGTGTTTGGGCTAAAGTACTTCAGTTCGCGAGCGACCTTAGTGTTTTTAGCTTTCTGACGGCCACGCCCCATGGCGAGCCCCCTTTTTACTTGGCTGGGCATAATGCTCAGGAATCAATAAATCTGCCTATGAGTTTATCAGGCGTTAACCAAACAGGAGCCCTAAATATGCTGCTGTGGAGGAAAGTACCAGGGTAAGGATCGTGTAGATGGCTGGCCTAAAGGCTTTGCCTGAGGCTGCCATCTGAACTGATGCTCCTGCCCAAGAACTGAAGGTGGAGAGACCTCCTGCTAAACCAACAACAGTGACGGCTACCCAGGTGTCATTGCCATTGAAATAAACAACAGCCCAACCGGCAAAGAAGGATGCTGTGATGTTAGCCAGCAGAATTCCCCAAGGTAGGTAACCCTGCAACTTGCTCATTGCAAATCTGATTGCAGATCCAAGACCACCGGCTAGAGCGATACCTATTAGAACTAATGGGTTGAAAACTTCGACAATTGTCATTTGCTAGCCCTACCTAAGTTTGCTCCGGCAGCATAACCGATGAACCCAAAACCAAACATGACAGCTGCTGCTGGCATGGCTAGTAGTGGTGGGTATTGGTATAGGAATAGTGCGACTCCAGACATGGTGGTGAAACCACCGCAGAAACCGGCTCCCCAAAACGACTTATTTGATTCTGAACTGAATCTTGGATGAAAGTTTAGAAGACCTAGGAACATTGCACCTAATACATTCACCATCAGAAGCGAGAGTGAACCAGCAATGCTAGAACCAAGAGTTAGCTCTAGCGATCCACCGATGAGGTATCTGAGCAGAGCACCGAGTGAACCACCTAGGAAAACTAAAGAGAAATCTCGACTAGTCATCGCTAGGGTTCAGGATGTCATCCGGAGTTGCGTCTTCTTTAGCTGTCATCTTGATGACGGTGTTCTTACCGCCCTGGTGTCTACGCATTGAACTTCTTGAACGCAACGGCTCACCTCTTCTAACGTCACCCGGTAGTGGCGCTCTTGAGAAGAGATCAATCTTGTCTGCTGACTCCAGTCTCCAAGGGACAAGAACAATCATTGCTCCACGAACATACATCAACTGCTTGCGGATACGGTTAGCGCGGTGGTTGTGGAAGATGTGCTCCCACCAGTGACCAACTACATACTTAGGTAAGTAAACGGCCATGCGTTGTTCCTCGTGCATTGCACGATACTCAGTTAGGTATTCGCTCAATGGCGCACCAAAGTCTCTAAATGGCGAAGGAATAATTCGCAGTGGAACTTGAATACCGTATTCGGTCCACTCTTTCTCGAATGCCTCTGCACGTTCAGGGTCAACTGCAATGTGGACCACTTCTAACTTGTCATGCTTACTGGAAAGCGCATAGTCCAAAGCCTTCAACTGAGGAGCAGTTAGCTTGTCCATGAGAACAATTGCATAATCACCCTTTGATCCGAATTGGATTTCTGGCTTTAGCTGAATCTCTAGATCTACTTCTGCGTAATACTTTTTGGTTTCATACATGACAACCCAGAGCACCGGCATGATGATGAAAACCAACCAGGCACCGTGAGTGAACTTAGTGATGGTAACAATCACTAGAACTGATGAAGTTAGCATTGCCCCAATACCATTGATGGTTAGACCACCGATAGCTTCTTTGCGGGCAATACTATTCTCACGGATGCCCCTTCGCCAGTGCACAATCATTCCAATCTGACCAACTGTGAATGATGTGAATACACCCAGGATATAAAGCTGGATGAGGTTGGTTACAGATGCTTGGTAAACAACAATCAGTGCACCTGCTGCGATGGCAAGAGAAAGCATTCCGTTTGAGTAAACAAGACGGTCACCTCTGGTCTGCAGCATCTTTGGAGCAAAGCCATCTCGACTCAATACCGATGAGAGCAGTGGGAAACCATTGAAGGCAGTGTTAGCTGCAAGCAACAGCACAGCTGCAGTTCCAGCCTGCAGAATGTAGAAGAGTAATGAACCCTGACCGAACACAGCGATACCAATTTGTGCCATCAGTGATTGCTGTGGATCGGTAGAGAAGAAGTCCGCATTACCGAGTTGATGGGCCGGGTTCTCGATGTATTTGACACCAGCGGTAAGGGCTAGCCAAGTGGTTCCTAGGAACATTAGAACCGCTGTGCCACCCATGAATGCCATGGTGACGTTCGCATTCTTGATCTTTGGCTCACGGAATGCTGGCACACCGTTGGCAATAGCTTCAATACCGGTTAGAGCCGAACAGCCAGAAGCAAAAGCCCTAAGAAGCAATAGGACAACTGCTACCTGGGCTGGGTTGCCTAAGAATTCGTGAGCTGCTTCAACCTCATAGCCAGTAGAGGTAGTTACGAGAGTTTGTCCTAAGAATAGGACTTTATAGAGCCCAGTGCCGATCATTAGGAAAACTGTGCTAATAAATACATAAGTAGGAATAGCGAAAGAGAAACCTGATTCTCTAATACCTCTTAGGTTGATGCCGAAGATAAGTAATAGAAAACCGATAGCGATTTCAACTCGGTGAGGAGCTAGTTCAGGAAAAGCGGAGATCAGGTTATCTGTTCCAGATGCAATAGACACTGCAACGGTCATGACATAGTCAAGTAGCAGGGCAGCAGCAACAACAAGTGAAGCTCCTCTACCTAAATTCTTCTTAGCGACTTCGTAGTCACCACCACCTGATGGGTAAGCCTGAATAACCTTGCGGTAGGACAGCACAATAACTGTCAAAAGTGTTGCGACCATTAGAGCAATACCAGGAGCAAAGGTTAGGAACGAGATTCCACCTAAGGTCAGAATCATCAGAAGCTCTTGAGGGCCATAGGCAACCGAAGATAGCGGGTCACTTGCGAAGATTGGAAGCGCGATTCGCTTGGGCAATAGTTCGCCTTCTAGTCTTTCGTTTCTAAGAGCTCGACCTAGAAGGAAAGTTCTAATTGGGTGAATCTTTTTGACAGCGGTCTTATCGTGCTCGTGTCTATCTGGCATTTACTTGCTGGCTTCCTCACCGTGCTGGTGCTTCGATAATCTAAATGTTGCAACAAAACCAATTGCTAAGAATAGTGCAGCCGCAACGGCAGCCCACTGTGAACCTTCAGTGAAGGCATCCTTAGCTGCTTGAACATACTCTGTTGGAATCTGCGGAGTGTTCTCGAAGACAGGTATGACACCACCGGCTGATTCAACAACGCTGTCGGTAAACTCATCCGCTTCAGATCCACTGAAACCTAACGCTGAAAGCTTTGCTGTCAGCGCACTTTGAACCTGGGTAAATAGAACAGTTCCCAGCACGGCGATACCGAGAGCAGAACCGATCTGGCGGACTGTGCTCTGTGAGCCGGAAGCTTGACCTATTTGATTCATAGGGACATCGACCATTATTACGCCGGTTAGTTGCGCTGTTGCTAAACCAATTCCCAAACCGTAGATAAATAGGCAGGGGGCGATTGGTCCCCAACCCGCTTGGTCATTAGAGAACGCAGCAACACCGATAACACCCAAAAGTTCAAGGCCAACACCGATACGAACTGCAAGTGCTGGTGCAAGCTTTCCGCTCAGCGCACCACCGATACCGGAGGCCATGAATGCACCACCAGCTAACCAAAGAAGGACTAGACCTGAGTCAACGGGAGAAAGACCCAACACGTTTTGCAACCAAAGTGGTATTGCAAAGAGAATTCCGAATTCACCCATCGAAATAATCAACGCAGCAATCGAACCATTACGGAACGAAGTCACGCTGAAGAGTTGAAGGTCTAAAAGGACCGGCTTGTGAGCTTTCTCTCTAGCTTTTTCCCAAATGACAAATAGCACACCGAAGATGACTGAAAGCGCCAACACCACTGGGATTATTGAAAAGCCTGGATTACCCCAAGACCATTCACCGATAGTGAAATCCTTGTTGACATTCCACCAACCGTAGTTACGTCCTTCGATAAGACCGAAGACCAAAGTTAGGAATAGAGCTGCAGAAAGGAATGCACCTAAGAAGTCAGGCATGCCCTGACGCTGTTCGACCTTTGATTCGTTTACGAACAGCAGTAGACCGGCAACAATGACGATTCCGATTGGAAGGTTAATCGAGAAAGCTAGACGCCAACCCTCATCACCGAAGCTAGTTGCTAACCAACCACCTAGAACTGGTCCAAGAGCAACCATTCCACCGATGGTTGAACCCCAAACTGCGAAAGCGATGCCGCGTTCCTTGCCCTGGAAGGTCGCGTTGACTAGAGAAAGGGTTGTTGGAAGAACCATTGAACCACCAAGACCCTGAACTGTTCTAGCCAAGATCATCTGGGAAGCATCGTTTGTGTATCCAGCCCAGACAGAGGCTGCCACGAACAGCAGGATACCTATTACAAGTAGTCGCTTTCTACCAATCGCATCTGCAATTGAACCCCAGACCAGTAGTAAGGCAGCAAAGACTAGAACGTAGCTCTCCTGGACCCACTGAACCTCATTTGAGGAGAGGTCTAGCGCTTCAATAATCGCTGGAGTGATGGTGTTAACAATGGTTCCGTCAATGATGACGATTGAGATAGCCATTGAGATAAAGATGAGGCCAATCCAACGGAAGCGGGCAAGAGGTGCCATGGCTGAGTGCTCTTTCTGGTTTGTTTCTGCAACTTTGCAGAGTGGGTAAAACCCTAGTCAAGCCTAGTCTTTTCCGCCTGATACCCTGTGAAAATGAGCAAAGGCAGACCATGATCAAGTATCTGGGCTCTAAACGCACACTCCTGGGAGTTCTTGGCGCGATTGCCCAAGCTTCAGAGGCTAAGACCGCAGTCGACCTATTTACTGGAACTACCCGAGTGGCAGCAGAATTCAAGAGAAACGGCGTATTTGTTACTGCTTCAGACAGTGCCACCTATAGTGATCTCTTAGCCAAGTGCTACCTAGAGATAGATGCTAACCAGGTAAATCTTGCCTCAATACAAGAAAAGCTTGACTACTTAGCCAAACTTCCTGGCCAAAGAGGTTACTTCACCGAACACTTCTGTGAGGATGCAAGGTTTTTCCAAGTCAAGAACGGCATGCGCATCGATGCCATAAGAGATGAGTTGGAACAGAACTTTAGGGACGATAAAGACTTTCCTATTCTTCTTACCGCACTGATGTTGGCAGCTGATCGAGTTGATAGCACCACAGGACAACAAATGGCATATCTCAAGAACTGGTCTCATCGTTCAGGCAATGATCTGGAACTGAAAGTTCCAGAGCTTATCCCAGGAACCGGCAAGAGCATCTTGGGCTTGGCTGAAAACGTAGTTAAGGATCTACCCGCGGTTGACCTTTTCTATATGGATCCCCCATATAACCAACATCGATACTTCACCAACTATCACATCTGGGAGACCCTAGTCAGGTGGGATAAACCACCGGCATACGGTATTGCCATGAAGAGGCTGGATTCCAGAGCAACCGTGAATCACTCAGTCTTCAACAAGAGACGAAAGATGCCAGGAGCATTCAAAGATGTGATTCTCAACGCTAAAACCAAAACACTTGTTGTTTCATACAACAACGAGTCTTGGGTTGAACCAATAGAAATTGCAGAGACGATGCTGGCTGCCGGGCATGAGAGCGTTGCACTGCTGGAATTTGATTACAAGAGATACATCGGATCTCAGATCGGCATCTATAACAAATCGGGGGCTAAGGTCGGCGAAGTCGGAGAACGACTGAATAAGGAATTGATTTTTATTGCTGGAGAAACTTCAAGAGTTGAAGCCATCGAAGAAGTGGTGGCTGGACGCGGGATTGAACCGCGGACCTAACGATTTTCAGTCGTTCGCTCTACCAACTGAGCTATCCAGCCTCAACCTAAATCAGGCTGAGCGATTTACATCGCAGCGATCCTGACGGGACTTGAACCCGCGACCTCCGCCGTGACAGGGCGGCGCGCTAACCAACTGCGCTACAGGACCAGAAGTACTTTTCTAGCACCTTCGCTTGGTGACCCCAACGGGATTCGAACCCGTGCTACTGCCGTGAAAGGGCAGCGTCCTAGGCCACTAAACGATGGGGCCGTCAAAGCGATGGAGCTTAAAGAGCACCAAGAGCCAAGGTTACTGGCTATTTGGGGGTAATGCAACCTCACTATTTAGCCCCGCGGTGTTAGTTTAGATAAAGGTCAAGCAAATAAAGGAGGTGAAGGCTTTGAGGTTCAGACATAAGCGTGTTTTAGCGTCAGTTATGGTTGCTGCACTCACTTTTGGTGGGATAGCCATTCAATCAGCCTTAGCCGAGCCTTACCCTTCCGAACAAGAGGTTCAGGACGCTAGAAATAGTGTGACCAAGAAGAAGGCCATGGTTGAGCGCATCCAAGGCATCATCGCGGAGCTGACCGTTGAGCAGGTAGCCCTGGAAAAGACAGCCATGATCAAGGCTGAGAAATACAATCAGGCTCGAGACGAGGAAGCTGCCATTGCAGCCAAGGTAACAGAGCTTGAGAAGAAGGTGGCTGCAGCAGCTGCAGAGGCCGAATTAGCCCAGACTCAACTAGCACAAATTGCTAGCCAGATGTGGCGTGACGGTTCAGCTGGCACTTCGCTAAACCTTTTCCTAAATTCTGACAAGGCGGGAAACCTGCTTTATCAACTCGGCGCTCAAGAAAAGATCGCACAATCTAGTGATCAGATATACAAAGAAGCTATTCAACGTCAGCAGTATGCGAGCTCTCTCGAGAGTCAACTGAAGGATGCTAAAGCAGAATTGGTCATCAAGACTCAAGAAGCGAAAGCTGCGCTTCAAGAAGCTGAAGCTGCTGCTGCAGAACTTAGAACTAAAGTGGAGAAACAAAAGTCTCTAAACCGAACCTTCACAGCTCAGCTAGCAACCCTAGAAAATATTTCTGAATCTCTAGAACGTCAAAGAATCCAAGGCCTTATTGATGAGGCGAGACAGAACAACCTACCAGGTCCTATCGATGCACCTAGCCTCTACGAAGTTGGTCCACCTGATACCAATAAGGTGAACATTGCTTTCGCTTTTGCAAAACAGCAACTTGGTGAGAGATATGTTTTAGGCGGTATGGGTCCAAACATTTGGGACTGCAGTGGAATTACAAAAGCTAGTTACGCTGCTGCTGGAACATACATCGGTACTCACTCTGCAACCAACCAGTTCTACAACATGGCTGGTAAGCGCAGGCTTGTTCCAATCAAGGAAGCAGTTCCTGGAGATCTGATGTGGTACTCATACACCGATAATTTCAACGGAGATAAATATCACGTAGTGATGTATTTGGGTGATGGCATGATGCTTGAAGCTCCTAACCCAATGAGAACTGTGAGAATTGTTCCGCTGCGTTACGGTGACCTCTTCAGGTATGCCGGTAGACCAACCCCGTAATCTTCAACTACTCATATTATTAGGAGCTTTACATGACCGACTCACGTCAGGTAAAGCCCGCTACCGAAGGTTGGCAGCAGAAGAAGGATGCTTCCGGTAGACCGCTCCTGGAATTTGAAGCTAAACCTAGAAAACAAACACCGCCGGTGCATCTTGTCGACATGGATAAAGATGAGCGAGCAGCTAAGGCAAAAGAGCTGGGTGTTCCTGCATTTAGAGTGAAGCAAATCGAGAAACACTACTTCACTCACTACACATCTAACCCAGACGACATGACAGATCTTCCTCAAGAGGGAAGAGCTGAATTAGTAAAGGCTTTCCTTCCTCCCCTTCTAACTGAAGTGAAGCGACTTCAGACCGATAACGGTGACACCATCAAATTCCTCTGGAGATTATTTGATGGTGCTTTAGTTGAGTCCGTTCTAATGCGTTACCCAGGCAGAATTACTCTCTGTGTTAGTTCTCAAGCTGGTTGTGGAATGAACTGCCCGTTTTGTGCAACCGGTCAAGCAGGACTCACTCGCAACATGACTGCCGGTGAAATCGTTGATCAGATTGTTCAAGCTAACGCAGTTATTGCTGCCGGTGGTTTGGGTGGTAAGAAAGCAACAGAGCATGAAGAACGAGTTGGAAACATAGTCTTCATGGGTATGGGTGAACCACTAGCTAATTACAACCGTCTGATGCTTGCAGTTAGAACCATGGTTGGTAACCAGCCTGAGGGTCTTGGTATGTCAGCTAGAAACATCACTGTCTCAACAGTTGGTTTGGTTCCTGCAATTCAAAAACTAGCTGAAGAACATATCCCAGTTACCTTTGCACTTTCTCTCCACGCACCAGATGATGAACTTAGAGATGAACTGATTCCAGTGAACTCAAGATGGAAAGTTGATGAAGCTCTTGATGCTGCCAAGGCATACTTTGATGCAACCGGTCGAAGAGTTTCTATCGAATACGCACTGATCAAAGACATGAACGATCATCAGTGGCGAGCAGAGCTTCTAGGTCAGAAGCTAAACGCTAGAGGCAAGGGTTGGGTGCATGTAAACCCAATTCCGCTAAACCCAACACCAGGTTCAATCTGGACTGCTTCAACGGCAGAGGCAACCAGACTCTTTGTCTCAACTCTTGAAAAGGCTGGTATTCCAACAACACTGCGAGACA
>JBEAMR010000082.1:0-2642 GCA_041165845.1 Actinomycetota bacterium
GGAATAACCATTGATTCTGATCCTGAGGCAGAACTATTGGAGACCAAGCTGAAAGCTAGGGCTCTTCTAGGTGCTTTAGGGGTTGAGCACTAGGTATTTATTGGTTTGGTAGCCTAGAACCTAAGTATTTACCTGAATTGAGATCATGAACGAGATTCGTAACGAGCCAACGGGACCTGACGTTTTCGCTATCCAGGAGAAGTGGCTACCGGTTTGGGATGAACTAAAGCCTTTTGCCTCAGGGAATAAGGACGATAACCGTCCTAAGAAGTATGTCTTGGACATGTTCCCTTACCCATCAGGAGACCTTCACATGGGTCACGCTGAGGCCTATGCCCTAGGTGATGTAATTGCTCGTTACTGGATTCAAAAGGGATACAACGTCATGCACCCAATCGGGTGGGATGCCTTTGGTCTTCCGGCTGAGAATGCTGCCATCAAGAGAAGCCTAGATCCTAGAGCTTGGACCTACGACAACATTGAACTGCACAAAGCGTCAATGAGAAGGTATGCCTGTTCTTTTGACTGGGAAAGAATCATCAGAACCTGTGATCCCATTTACTACCGCTGGAACCAGTGGTTGTTCCTAGAGTTCTATAAGCAGGGTCTGGCATATCGTAAGAATTCGATGGTCAACTGGTGTCCTTCTTGTCAGACAGTCCTAGCTAACGAGCAGGTTGTTGGTGGAGCTTGTGAGAGATGTGACTCCGTTGTTACTAAGAAAGCTCTAACTCAGTGGTTCTTCAAGGTAACAGAGTATGCAGATCGGTTGCTAGATGATCTAGATACCTTGGAAGGCAACTGGCCTTCAAAGGTTCTCTCAATGCAGAGAAACTGGATTGGTCGAAGCTACGGTGCTGAAGTTAATTTCCAGATTGAAGGAAGAACTGAACCTGTAACGGTTTATACAACTCGTCCAGATACTTTGTATGGTGCGACTTTCATGGTTGTCGCTGTTGACAGTGATCTAGCTGCTGAATTGGTTTCTGGTTCTACTGCAGAAGTGCGTATGCAGTTCCAGGCTTATCTTGATGAAGTCAAGAAGAGTAATGACATCGAACGTCTTGCTACCGATAGAGAGAAGACCGGTGTTGACACTGGAAGATTCGCTATCAATCCAGCAAACGGTGAGCGTATTCCAATCTGGGTATCTGACTATGTCTTAGCTGATTATGGAACCGGTGCGATTATGGCCGTTCCCGCTCACGACCAGAGAGATCTAGATTTCGCTAGAGCACTTGGACTTCCAGTTCGAGTTGTTGTTGAAACCGGTGAAGCAGATCCGCTTGAGACAGGCATTGCAACAGTTGGTGAAGGAGCACTAATTAACTCCGGAAACCTAAATGGTTTATCTAAGGCAGATGCTATTTCTAAGATGGTTGGCATCTTGGAAGCAGAGGGCAGAGGTAAAGCAGCCAAGAACTTTAGATTGCGTGACTGGTTGATCTCCCGTCAGAGATACTGGGGAACTCCAATTCCTATCGTGCACTGTGATTCTTGTGGTGAAGTTCCTGTTCCTCAAGATCAACTACCAATCGAACTGCCTTCTGCTGAAGGTCTAGATCTAGCTCCTAAGGGAACATCTCCTCTAGGGGGAGCAGAGGACTGGGTGAATGTTCCATGCCCTAACTGTGGTGAACCAGCTAAACGTGACACTGACACCATGGACACCTTCGTTGACTCTTCTTGGTATTTCCTGCGCTACCTATCTCCTAACAGTGAGACTGAAGCCTTCAGCAAAGAAGAAGCAAAGCTTTGGGCTCCGGTTGATCAGTATGTTGGTGGAGTTACTCATGCGATTCTGCACTTGTTGTATGCACGCTTCTTCACCAAGGTTCTAAAAGACCTTGGTTACGTTGACTTCTCTGAACCATTCACTCGCTTACTAAACCAGGGCATGGTTCTAATGAATGGTTCAGCGATGAGTAAATCTCGTGGCAACCTAGTCAAACTAGGTGACCAGTTAGATGAGCACGGTGCAGACGCTATTCGTATCACCATGGCTTTTGCTGGCCCTCCTGAGGATGACATTGACTGGGCTGATGTCTCACCTTCAGGATCAGCTAAGTTCCTAGCTCGTTGCTGGAGAGCAGCCAACGACGTTACATCGCCAGTTGGTGTTGATTACGGCACTGGAAACCTAGAACTCAGAAGAGCAACCCATGCCTTCTTGAGAGATTTCAGCGCTAACATCGAAGGCTTCAAGTTCAACGTTGGTGTTGCCAAGTTGATGGAACTTGTCAACGCTCTTCGTAAAGCAATTGACGGTGAAGCTGGAGGAGCAGACCCTGCAGTTAGAGAAGCAGCAGAGATTGTTGCTAAGTCACTTTCACTGTTCTCTCCGTTTATGGCCGAAGAAATGTGGGAGATTCTAGGTCACAGGCCTGGTGTTGCTCTAGCTGGGTTACCTGAGGCAGATCCCTCACTACTAGTTCAAACAACTGTTACTGCAGTTTTACAGGTAGATGGAAAGCTTAGAGACACAGTTGAAGTTTCAGTTGATGCTACCGAAGCAGATCTTCAGGCAGCAGCTGATGCATCTGCAACAGTTCAAAGAGCTATTGACGGCAGAGAAGTTGCCAAGGTAATCATCAGAACTCCGAAACTTATCAACATAGTAACTAAGCAGTAGTTTTCACCAA
>JBEAMR010000083.1:0-5161 GCA_041165845.1 Actinomycetota bacterium
CTTCGAAACATTGGTCAGGCCTGCACAGCGGCTAACAGATTCATTGTTCACGAATCTCTCGCTGATGAATTTGCCAACCGAATGGCAAAGCGTATGGAAGAGATGCCACTTGGTCGTGGTGTTGATGTCGACACCAAGATTGGCCCTGTAATCAACGAGAAGGCTAGAGCTAACCTACAACGTCTAGTAGATGCAACTGTTAGTGAAGGTGGCGAGATTGTCACTGGTGGCTCTTATGTTGATGGTGATGGATACTTCTTTAGACCAACAGTGCTTACCAACGTGAAGCCTGGTTCAACCATCTTGAATGAAGAAATATTTGGTCCTGTTGCTCCGATTGTTCGATTCAAAGACGAAGATGAAGCAATCAGGTTAGCTAATGACACCGAGTATGGTCTTGTGTCATATGCGTATACTCAGGATCTAAAGCGGGGCTTACGTCTAGTAGAGAGATTAGAAACAGGTATGACAGGGCTCAATACTGGTTTGGTCAGCAACGCTGCAGCGCCATTTGGCGGAGTCAAGCAATCAGGTTTAGGTCGCGAAGGCGGCTTAGAGGGAATCCACGAATACTTGGAAACCAAGTATGTAATGATTCCAGACCCTAGTCTTTAAGTTCATAACGAAAGAAGAGAATGAGTAAGCAAGTAGTTTTCAACAGTGGAGCAGGTTATTGGCTGAGACTGATAGTGCCTTTCACCATCACTATTGCTGCAGTTATCCCTGCGATGGTGCTGCTTGTCACGGGGAACCACCAGGAGAACCCTATCCAAGGACTGATTCTCTTTGGTGTTGCCATTGTTGCTGCCGCGTTTATGCTCGGCTGGATTGGTGAGGCCGCAGAACTTGACCTCTCTGGTGGATTGGCTGTCAGCATTCTTGCTCTGGTCACAATCCTTCCTGAGTATGTTGTTGAGTTTTATTTCTCTTGGGCAGCTGGAGCCGATCCAGCGATGATTGAATATGCGACAGCTAACCTCACTGGAGCAAACAGAATCGTTCAAGGTTTTGGTTGGCCGTTGGTTGCACTGATTGCGTTCTTTGCTGTCAGAAAAGTTAAGACACTAAAGCGCGGTCAGAATAAGAGCTTTGGAATCGAATTAGAAGCAGATAGCCGAGCAGATCTTGGTTACCTTCTAATTGCATCGATTGTGATGTTGATTGTTCCTTTGACCTCTCAGATGCATCTTCTGGTTGGGGTATTGCTTATTGTCATTTACTGCGTTTACCTCTGGAGAGTTTCAGGTTCAGCTAGAGAAGAGCCTGAGTTAGAGGGAACTGCTGCGCATGTTGGTGCTTTACCTAAGTGGGCCAGACGCTCTTTCATTGTTGCCATGTTGGTTCTCGCGGCCTCAGTAATTTTCGTTAGCGCTCACCCATTCGGTGACAGCCTGATTGAAGGCGGCCATGCACTTAACATCGATGAATACATCTTGGTTCAGTGGCTTGCTCCAATTGCCTCTGAGGCACCAGAGTTTGCACTAGCTTTCCTATTTGCAGCTAAGGGTAAAGAAGCTGCGGCTCTCGCGATTCTGATTTCAAGCAAGTTAAACCAGTGGACGCTGCTTGCAGGGTCTATGCCAATCGCATACATCATTGGAGGAGGAGACAACGCAGCGCTGCCAGTTATTGGCCGAAGTGCTGAGGAAATGTGGCTCACCTCTGCCATGACACTTTTGGGTGTTGCACTGCTGCTCAGATTGCGTTGGGGATTAGCTGCTTCAGTTATCACTCTGACCCTATTCCTCTTCAGCGTTGTTCCTGACGAAGGTTTCCGAAACGTGCTCGGTTTCGTTCACATTGTTGTTGCGGCTGGATATTTCTGGGTTTACCGTGATCAAGTCGTTCCAACCCTGAAAGCTGTTGCAAACCGAGTAAAGAAGTAGGAGAGAGCGAATGCCTGAACTTGGTGTGAGAGGAATTGGTAAGCCTGCGCTTTGGGCGGCTACGCTCGCGCCTCTAATAACCTCGCTTGGGTACGTGATTGCAGGGGCTTCCTGGCAGGGATATGACCCAGTTGTGAAAGCTATCAGCGACCTGGCTGCGGATGATTCACCGGTCCAGCTGTATGTTTCAATCTTGTTTTTGGTTGGGGCGACCAGTGACGTCATCGTGTCTCACTACGCCAAAGTGTTCGCGCTGCCAGGCAGAATAATCATTCTCCTCGGGGCTGTTGCAAACATCGGTCTGACAGTCTTCACAACTCCAAGTCAAGAAACCTCGTCTACTCCTCACAGGATTTTCGCTTCTATTAGTTTTCTTATATTCACCATATGGCCACTTTTTGCGATGCGTAGGGGCAAGGGTGTTCCACCCATGATTAGACCTCTGCAATCGATAATCGGCACTCTCGTTCTCGGTGCTATTTCACTGTGGTTCCTAACTCTTTGGTTGGATCCAAATGCTCAGATAATGGGACTAAGCGAGCGCATTGTGGTTCTGGTGCAGGCGGTTTATCCAGCTTTTGTCCTCTGGCACAGCTACCTCTGGTTGCGTAAACAAGCGTAAATGGGGCTCAAGTTCATTGATCCAGCAACTGGAGAGGTAACAGGTTCAACTGCCCTCGGGAGAGCAGTTCTGGAAAAGGCTGTTGAAGCCGAGAATCAGAACCTTGCAACAGACATTTCTAATCAACAGAATTGGCGAAAGAGCTACCAATCTCATTTTGCCCAAGTGGCTAAGTCTGAATTACATTCGAAGCGATCCGCCATAAAGATTGCGACTTCTGGTCTTCTAGAATTCGAACAACGTATCGCAACAGACTCTGGCCAGTTACTTATCGACTCCGTGATGAATGCTTGGAGACTAACTAGGGGCAAGGTAGAGACTGTTGTCATCAAAGGAACTAATACAGCGGATAAACCTGCAATTGACATTCTTGATGTTAAGGAGATGGTGGCGAAGCACTCAGCAGAGCCTGGAATCATCGATGCGGTTGAGTTGGTGAATGACTTAGACCCAAGTGCAATCAAAACAGATCTTTTGATCGCACTAGCCGGTGGCGCTGAATACTCACCAACAAGATTGTGGTTGGACTGGGGAGGCGATGTTGCAATAGTTGCTAGAGCAAGGCCAGAACTGTGGCGAGAGCTAATCGCCAGAGCAAGATCTGGATCTGGCTCTCTTTACGTTCCGGTTTTGATTGAGAAACTGCCGGCGGGCAAAAACCCTAGTTCTCTGAATGATGAAGAACTGGCGAGTGTTGCAGGACTTGATCTAACTAAGAACTACGAGGAGATCAGCAGCTGGGTTGCGTCGCTTGCAAAATCTGACAGTAGGCGCATAGTTCTTGGTTGCTATGCCTATGCGCCGGGCTTAGAGCATATCCAAGTGCAGGCTGTCCAGCACTGCCTCGCTCGGGCAGCTACTGAAGCTCTCCCTAAGTCCAGAATTGTCCTGAGTTGGCTTGCCACTCCGACTGATTCTCATGTTCTCCCAGTTGAGTTTGCGGATGACATCGCTGCCAGATACCAGAGTCGAACAGCGTGGACAAAATTCAGAGATTTCTTATTTCGGGCTCATGAACATCTGCCAGAAAGGTTCGAAAGTGCTGAAGGTACTAAGTATGCGCTTATTGACCCGACTTCTTCGCTTCAGGGCTCTTCGTATGCTCTTGCTAAGAGACTCCAGCGCTGGTTGGCCTACCAACAGGTGGAGGCTGGTCGCCAGGTTTCCTACCTGGTAGCGCCTCCAGCTAGGACGGAGTCTGTGCTAAGCCACAGGATATTGCGGGCTACCTACAAAGGAGCCCCGCACTTTGGTCTACACCCTTTTGATACAGACTTAGCTGTTCGTATTTCGGCTATTTTGCTCCTGGCCAAGCTCCAGAGACCGGTAATGACTGAGAAACATGACTTTACAAGGCTTTATTGTGAATTAGCGGTGCACGGTGGTCTTTGGCGCAGCATCTACAGACCCTCTGATCTTTGGCGAGTAGCGACAATTAGGGGCTTTTGGGGATATTTCAGCAAACGTTGAGACTTTCATAACAAGTTTGTAAAGACTCGGTGAAAGCGGTTTCGCAAGGCTCATATCGGGCATAAAGTCTAAGCAAGCCACATTTGTGGCGTGCTTTAACCTATTTTGCTGAACCGCTCAGCAAATTAGATCCAAAAAATACTGAAAGGTACAGGGATGAACCTCAAAAAATCTAGATTGTTGTCTCTAGCGACATCTATCTTGGTCATGAGCGCTTCACTTGTCGGAATCTCAGCTGGTGCTGCAAATGCACTCTCAGCTCCGGTGACCGTCACATTTGAAGCTGGTGACACCTCAGGTGCTGCACTTGGTGGCAGCGCTGACTTCGGTGGTAACGTATCGAGCGTTATCACTTCAACTGTTGGAGCTAACACTTCACAGGTTGGAAAAATTGTCAACGGTGCAGAGTGCTGGTCTGGTACCACATTCCTCATCAAGGAAATCGGCGACCAGCTAATTTCTGACGTTTCTAAGATTGTGACTCTAGATCTTTATTCAGAGACTCCAGTTGCAGACGTCATGTTGAAGCTTGAGGGTGGACCTGGTAAACCAGCACGTGAGGTTAAGGTCTCACACACTGGTACTGGTTGGGAAACTCTTTCTTACGACTTCGCAACGGGTCCTGCATTCGTTCCTAGCGACTACATCAAGGCTTCCTTGTTTGTTGGTTTCTGTGGAGCTCCGCACCCTGCAGAGGTTCTAGTTGACAACATTTCGTTCCCTGGTGCTACCAAGCCGGACGTAGTCGTTCCTCGCACTACTCCTTCAGTATTGGTTAACTTCGAGACCACTGACACTTCTGGCTACAACCTAATTGGTTTTGGTGGACAGGGCGCTTCTGTCGTTTCAGACGCAGAAGGTCAGGGTTCAGAAGGCTCAGTTTCTTCTCTAAAGGTCATTGACCAGGGAGACTGCTGGTCAGGTACAACCTTTATCAACGCTGGAGTAAAGGCATCCCTTATTTCAGCTGCGAACCCAATCGTAAAGGCCAACATCTTCTCACCTGCTGCAGGCAAGACAATCAAGATGAAGCTTGAGAGCGCTGTCAATGGTGGAGACAATAAGGAAGTAGATGTTACTTCTGTTGCAGGTTGGAACACCTACAGCTTCGACTTCACTGGTTTGAACGAAGCTGTTGACTACAACGTCGCTTCGATCTTCTTGAACTTCACATGTGCAGGTG
>JBEAMR010000084.1:0-3887 GCA_041165845.1 Actinomycetota bacterium
GTTCTAACCGCATTACTTATGCAACGAAAGCTCTGGGGAGTTAGAGTTCACAATGTCATCTCAACCGTTGATGCCATCAGTATTGTTAGTGCTTTGCACGAGGGTTCTAATGATGCAGGAAATAGCTCTTCTAACCGACAGAATTGACCTATGCAACACAAAATAGAGATCAAGAGACTCAGAGTCTTCGCTCACCACGGCGTATTCGATTTTGAGCGTCAAAACGGTCAGGATTTCTATATCGATGCAGCCGTGTGGGTTGATGGCGATAAGGCTGCTTTCTCAGATGACCTATCTCACACCGTTCACTATGGAGATCTAGCTAAGGGTTTAGTTGAACTAACCAAGAGCGAACCGGTAGACCTCTTAGAGACCCTCGCCCAGAGACTTCTCGACTACTGTCTCAACTTCGGTGGTGGCATCGTGGAGCAGGCTGCTGTCACAGTCCACAAACCTAACGCGCCTATCCCTTATGAGTTTGCTGATGTGAGCGTAAGTGTTGAGGCTAAGCGCAATGGCTAAAGCGGTTCTTGCACTAGGTAGCAATCTGGGTAATCGCAGGCAGTGGCTGGTCAAGGCGCTAGCTGCAGTGAAGCTAACCAAAGGCATCGAGTTACTTCAGATCTCCCCAATCGTTGAATCCAAAGCACTGACCTTGGCTGGCTTCGATTCCACTAAACCTAAGTTCCTAAACTGTGTTGCTGAGATAGAAACCTCACTTAAGCCAGAACAGTTACTTCAAGCTCTTCAAGCGATTGAGCAGAACTTAGGAAGAAAGAAGCTCGAGCGCTGGGGCGATAGGAACATTGACATCGACATCCTTACCTACGGTTTGATTAGTTTCACATCAGCAAATCTTGTTATCCCTCATCCTGAAATAACTAACCGAGCATTTGTAATTGTTCCTTGGTATCTGATGGATCAGAAGGCTGAACTTCCTGGCTACGGTTCAATTGCAAAACTTGCCGGCATCTTCGCAGATCAGGTGAAACTCAAGTGAAACCAATAAACATCATTGGAATTACTATCTGGACTGTTCTCGCTGCTGCTTCTGGTTATGGCTATAGCTATTGGGCTACCAGCACCGGTAGGGAAGTTCCCATCAGTGGATTGACTCTGTCCATCTCAGTTGTTGTAGTGGCAGTGATTTTGATTTCACTTGCTCTTCCCATTTGGAAATACAAGAGGAACCTAAAGAAGATTGCAGAGACTCTAAAAGATAACCCGACAGCAAAGATAACTAAGCCTCTTCCGGTCGATCCATTCTTTGCAGTTAGAGTATTGACTCTTGCTAAAGCTGGTGCTGTGACAGCAGGCATGCTTGGTGGTTGGCACTTAGGTGTCCTGATAAAGCAATACACCGCACCGGTTATCGTTCCTGATTCAACTGGAACTAACATCGCAGCTGCTGTCGCATCACTAGTTCTTTTGATAACTGCTCTTATCGTTGAGAGAATCTGTCGACTACCGAGAGATCCAGGTAATCCACCAGCAGCTAAAGATTCTGTGGTTGCTGCCTGATGAATACACCAAGAGAGGCAACAAGACTTAGAGTTTCCGTAATTGGAGCAGGGCCTGTCGGTTTAGCTTTAGCTAAAGCTATTTCTGATGCAGGGCATTCGCTTATCTCTATCTCAACAACTGATCCGGCTAGAGCAAGCCAAGTCGAAACCGTTCTTCCTGGTGTTCAAATTCTTCCGGTAGTTGATGCTGTTACTGATGTTGATCTAGTTATCTTTGCAATCCCAGGAGATCAGATTAGAGATTTAGTTAAGGGACTTGTTGCCACTGAATCATTGAACAGGGGAACTCTGCTGGTCCACACTTCTGCTGATTACGGTTATGAAGTTTTTGATGAAGCACTAGGTGCTGGTGTTGTTCCGATGGCTATTCATCCAGCCATGAGGTTTACCGGTTTTAGTTCTATCGATAGAGCAAGACTGGTTGATAGCTATATCGCTGTTGATGCTCCTCGTGCTGTATTACCGGTTGCTCAAACGCTTGCTATCGAGCTTGGCGGTGAACCAGTTCACGTTCCAAGTGAGGCTAGAGCTAAATACGCTGAAGCGATATCTGTTGCTGGAACCTTTACATCGCTAATCGTTGGTCAAGCCATTACCTTGCTCGAGGATGCTGGTATCGATAAACCTAGAAATCTACTCGGTGGAATCTTTAGATCCTCTCTTGAAGAATCGCTAAGAACTGGAGTTCCTGAGATTGACCCAGCTGAGCTATTTGATGGGGATAACCAGTGAAGGTAGTTCACACAGTTCAAGACCTAAGAGCAGAACTTGAGGGTAAGGCAAATGTTGGTTTTGTCCCGACCATGGGAGCACTGCACGAAGGTCATTTGTCTCTTATTGAACTAGCTCAAAAAGAGGCTGATTTTGTGGTGGTTAGCATCTTTGTGAACCCGACTCAATTTGGGGATTCAACTGATTTTGCTAAGTATCCACAAGATCCAGACCAGGACATTCAAAGGCTAGAAAGCCTTGATAAGGCCCCTGATATTCTCTTTGCACCCAGTGTTCAAGAGGTTTATCCAGAAGGCTTACCTGAGCGTTTAGAACCTAGGGCAGGGGCTCTAGGGTCAGTATTTGAAGGAGCTAGCCGTCCTGGTCACTTCGAGGGCATGCTGCACGTCGTGAGCTGGTTCTTTAGGGCTGTTGAGCCTCAGGTTGCTGTGTTTGGGGCTAAGGATGCTCAGCAGTTATTCCTGGTCAAACGGATGGTTCATCGGGAGTTCAAGGACCAGATTCGGATCGTTGAGGGTGAGACAGTTAGGGCTGAGAGCATGCTCGCTCTTTCTAGTCGAAATGCCAGATTGAGTCCAGAAGGACTAGCTGCAGCCCCTATTTTGTTTGAGGCAATGATCTTGGCTTCGGAACTGATTGGTGAAGGGGTAGTGCCAAGTATTGCTCTGCAGCAGGCTAAGAAGCAGATTGAATCTCAACCGCTGGCTAAACTTGATTATCTAGCGCTAGTAAGTAAAGAGAGCTTTGCGCCAATTGCAGATGATTTCACAGGCATTGCCCTGATGTTAGTTGCGGCAGTGGTGGACGGTGTCCGACTTATTGACAACATAAGTTTTTATATTCAGGAGCAGGAATGAACCAAGAACCAGAAATGGTAGCTGAAGAGCAAGACCTACCTGAGCAGATTGCTATTCGCCTTGCTAAGCGCGAGCGTCTGATTGCTTCTGGCTCAGAAGCTTATCCAGTCTCTCTAGAGATCACTGCAACCATCGACCAGGTTAAAAACAAATACCCTGACCTAGATGTTGATGTTGCAACAGGTGATAGCGTCGGTCTTGCTGGGCGTGTGATGTTCCAGCGCAACACCGGAAAGCTTTGCTTTGCAACTTTGCAAGCAGGCTCTGGATCAAGAATTCAGATCATGCTTTCACTGGATAAGGTCGGCGAAGAGAATCTAGAGCAATACAAGGAATTAGTTGATCTAGGTGATCACCTTTTTGTCTCTGGAGAAGTAATTACGTCTAAGCGCGGAGAACTTTCTATCTTGGTTGATAACTGGGCGATGGCAGCAAAGACCATCAGACCGCTTCCTAACCTGCACAACGAACTTGGTGAAGAGTATCGTGTTCGTCACCGCTACGTAGATTTGATTGTTAGAGATCGTGCAAGAGAAGTTGTTCAGATCAGATCTAAGGTCATGCAGTCTCTTCGTAAGACCTTTACCCAAGATGACTTCATCGAAGTTGAAACTCCAATGCTGCAAACCATTCACGGTGGAGCATCAGCTAGACCTTTCAAGACTCACTCAAATGCTTTTGATACTGAACTGTTCCTAAGAATTGCTCCAGAGCTATTCCTAAAGCGTGCAGTTGTTGGTGGCATCGACCGTGTTTATGAAATCAACCGCAACTT
>JBEAMR010000085.1:0-8239 GCA_041165845.1 Actinomycetota bacterium
AACTGCATTCTCTGATTCTCGCACCCAGGCGGCAATAAACTTCAAGAATGAATACATCTGCGGGGAACACTCACTCACCAACCATCACTTTCTTAGGTGCAGCTGGGACTGTCACTGGAAGCCGATTCTTACTTAGCTGTGGGGATACCAAGGTCATGGTGGATTGTGGTTTGTTTCAGGGCTTGAAAGAACTACGTCTAAAGAACTGGGAGCCTTTAGCAGTTGAAGCGTCGACAATCTCCGCTGTGTTGCTAACCCATGCGCACCTAGACCACTGCGGCTACCTTCCTAAGCTGGTTCAACAGGGATTCAAGGGCAAGATCCACTCGACTGAATACACGATGAAGTTGGCAGAAGTTATTCTGATGGACTCTGCCAGGATTCAAACAGAGGATGCTAAGTGGGCTGCTAAGAAAGGTTTTAGCAAACATAATCCGCCTAAGCCCCTATACGACGAGAACGATGCTGTTAGAGCATTGAAGTTGTTTCAGGTTGAGAAGTTTGAAACCAGAGTAGAGGTCGCCAAGGAGACTTATGTGACCTTCCATCCGTCAGGCCATATCCTTGGAGCGTCAACTCTAGAGATTGAGTTCTTCGGTAAGAGACTCATGTTCTCGGGGGATTTGGGTAGAGACGGGCACCCACTACTGGTAAATCCCACCCCAATATTGAGCGGTAAATATGACGCACTGGTCACCGAATCAACCTATGGTGACCGTGAGCATGTTGCTTCTAGTACTGACTTTCAATCAGTTATTAATGAAACCATTGACGGCGGAGGATCAGTTCTGATTCCTGCTTTTGCAGTTGATAGAACTGAAGTTATCTTGGTACGTCTGAGAGAACTGATGGAAGCAGGAGCTATTCGAAGAGTTCCTATATTTGCTGATTCACCGATGGCCCTGAAGGCTCTGGATTATTACCGAGAAGCTATTAACTCTGATTCAGCAGAGATTAGAGAAGATGTCCGAAGAGATTGGAAGGGTAGAGATCCTTTCGATCCAGGTAGCTTGGTTGAACTTCACAGCGTTGAAGAATCTAAGACAATAAACAATCCTGATCAACCTTGCATCATCATTTCAGCTTCGGGAATGGGTACCGGTGGACGTGTTGTGCATCACCTGCGCCAGATGCTGCCGAACCCTAAGCACACAGTAATTCTTGTTGGCTACCAGGCCGTCGGCACCAGAGGTAGAGCGTTGGTCGATGGTGCAGCGCAAGTGAAGATGCATGGGGAGTTAGTGTCTGTGAATGCGAGAGTTGAGCAGATTGCCGAGTTCTCAGTGCATGCCGATTCAACAGAATTAATTTCTTGGTTAGGAACTGCCTCTCAAGCGCCAGCAAATGTCTTTGTTGTTCACGGAGAATCAGGTGTTGCTGAATCGTTTAGCGACTTAGTTCATCAGAAGCTTGGCTGGAATTCACGGGCACCCAAAGATGGTGACAGCGTAGTTCTCTAGCGGTTGATAGCCGGGGGATTATTTCTAGGTGCTCTTGCAAGCCCAACTAGGTAAGCGAGGCTGAAGCCAAAACCGATTGCAGCGTAAACATAGTCAAACCATGTCAAAGCTTTCACTGGAATAAGTAGTGTGAGTGTGCCTAGTGCAGCTGCTGAAATAGTCATTACCCGAGCAGAGAAGATAACAGCTTCTTCGGTTCCCCGCATCGAAACAGAAAGCATGTTGCCACAGAGAGCAATAAGGGTGGTGGCAATCATCCGCATCGACCACTCAAGCTCAGGGTTAGTCGTGAAGCCAAGTAGCTCATTGAAAAGGGAAGGGGCAATTAGTAAGAATATTGCGCTCAGACCAAATACGGTAGCTCCAGTAGCCAAAACTCTTCTCAGGTATGGAATGTTCATGTCTTGATTTTATGGGGAGTACGCGTTGCTAGAGTTTTATTCATGGATGAAAAAGTAAAAGGACCTAAGAGTTACTTCCCTTCCATCGAAGCCAAATATGGAAAACCTATTGCTTTCTGGATGAAGGAACTCAAGAAGGTGAAGGATAAAAAACATCTTGAGCAGGTCAACTTCCTAAAGGAAGAACACGGCATGGGTCACGGGCACGCTAATGCAGTGGTACATGTCTATAGATCAGAAAACAACTTATGAAGCTTGTAAAGCGCATAAAACCAGGAACCTGGGTCATTGCTTGTTTGGCTGCATTCATTTTGCTAATCGCTTCAATGATGTTTGCCTCTTGGCAGGCCGCGCAGCCCAAGAAATATGAAGCATATTTGGCTCCCTATGGAACTGAACAACAAAGTTGGAAAGTTAATGATCGAGTTCCTTTAGGTCTGGCCCTGAACCTGAATGATAAGACTGCTAAGAGTTACCCGATTCAGCTCGAGGGAAGAGCCGACGGGGCTTGGCAAGTAGTGAAAAAATATACGGCAAAGAATCCGGATAACAACACGGTAGTTTTCAAAGTTCACCCCGCTAAAGTTGGTGACATTATCTACCGTGCGGAAATCCAAACTCCAAGCGGAATAGTTACCAGCAATGAATTCGTTCTGCACGTCACCAACTGAGTTGTCAATCTACGCTAGATAGACTTTCCCCATGGCCATGAAAATAACTGTTATCGGGTTGGGATACCTTGGGGCGACTCACGCAGTTGCAATGGCCAAAGTGGGTCATCAGGTTATCGGTATCGAACCTAACCAGCAAAAAATTGACTCACTATCCCAAGGCAAGGCGGGGTTCTTTGAACCAGGACTTGACGAGGCACTCGCTGAACAAATTGCTCTGGGGAATATTGAATTTAGGACTAAGCACGATGAGAGTTCAAGAGGTGCAGATATTCACTTCATCTGTGTCGGAACTCCTCAGAAGCCAGGGTCTCTTGCTGCGGACACATCTTATCTAGAGTCCGCGATCAAAGATCTGGGACCTTATCTTCGCGAAGACGCACTTGTGGCAGGTAAGTCAACCGTTCCGGTCGGCACTGCAGTGAGATTGACTCAGTTACTCTCTGAGACAACAGGCTTCATTTCACCAAACCTGGCCTGGAATCCAGAGTTCCTCAGAGAAGGAACAGCACTCGAGGATTCGCTTAGACCAGACCGATTGGTGGTTGGTGTTACCAATGCTCGCTCTGAAGAACTGCTCAGAGCTGTATTTGCTCCGATGATTGATAGCGGAATTCCATTCCTCGTTACTGACCTTGCAACTGCAGAACTCGTTAAGGCTGCGGCCAATGCTTTCCTAGCTACAAAGATCTCGTTCATCAATGCAATGGCAGAAATTGCTGAAGTCTCAGGAGCGGATGCTAGTCAACTAGCAACAGCCATTGGTTATGACGAGAGAATCGGAAATAAATTCTTGCGCAACGGTGTTGGATTCGGTGGCGGTTGTCTCCCCAAAGACATTAGAGCTCTAATGGCTCGTGCAGAGGAGTTAGGCGTTGGTGAATCTGTCGCTTATCTCAGGGAGATTGACAACATTAATCTTCGAAGAAGAGATCGTGTTATCACTCTATTAACTCAGGAGCTTGGTGACCTAAGAGGAAAGAAAGTCTTAATACTCGGCGCAGCCTTCAAACCAGACAGTGACGATGTTAGGGATTCACCCGCGCTCGCCATTGCTCTGCTGGCTCAAGCAGCTGGAGCAAATGTTGTTGTGCATGATCCGGTGGCCCTGCACGGAGTTAGTTTGAAGCATCCAGATCTACCAGTCGAACAGGATCTACATAAAGCTTTCGCTTCTGCTGATGCAGTTGTTCTAGCAACAGAATGGAAAGAATATCGGGAATTAGATCCAGCAACTGTTTCAGTTGCAAACAAATTGATTATCGACGGCCGAAATGTGTTGGATGTTGCCAAGTGGCAGCGCTCCGGATTTAGAGTTTTAGCTCTGGGTCGAACAATAACAAACTAAGGAAACCCCATGACTAAAGTCATGCATTTCATCAACGGCAAGAACGTAGCAAACTCGAGCAATCGAGTTGGAAAAGTTTTTGATCCGGCACTGGGCGTTGCTATACGTGAGGTGGCTTTAGCTGAGGAGCAAGACGCGAATCTGGCCATCAAATCAGCAAGTGAAGCCTTCCCGGGTTGGCGTGATACCTCCCTGACTAAACGTCAGCAGATTATGTTCAACTTCAGAGAAATCTTGAACTCTAAGAAGGAAGAACTAGCTGCAATCGTCACCGAAGAACACGGTAAGACCTTGCCCGATGCCTTGGGTGAAGTTACCCGTGGTTTGGAGGTAGTTGAGTTTGCAACTGGGATGGCTAATCTCCTCAAGGGTTCATACAGTGAATCTGTCTCAACTTCGGTTGATGTTTATTCCATCAAGCAACCTCTGGGTGTGGTTGGAATTATAAGCCCGTTTAACTTTCCGGCTATGGTGCCCATGTGGTTCTTCCCGATTGCTATTGCTGCAGGTAACACAGTTGTTCTTAAGCCTTCAGAGAAGAACCCCTCAGCCTCCATCTGGATCGCGGAGAGACTAAAAGAAGCTGGCCTTCCGGACGGGGTCTTTAATGTGCTTCAGGGTGACAAAGTCGCAGTGGATTCACTGTTAAAGCATCCTGATGTTCAAGCAATTAGCTTTGTTGGTTCAACACCTATTGCGAAGTATGTCTATGAAACAGGAACATCACATGGCAAGAGAGTTCAGGCTCTAGGCGGAGCAAAGAACCACATGCTTGTTTTGCCTGATGCAGATTTAGATCTGGTGGCTGACTCTGCAATCAATGCAGGCTTTGGGTCGGCAGGTGAGCGTTGCATGGCTATCTCAGTTATTGTGGCCGTTGAGCCAATCGCCGATGAATTAGTAGCAAAGATTGCTTCTCGCATGAGAGAGCTAAAGGTCGGTGACGGCAGAAGAAACTGTGACATGGGTCCACTGATTACCGCTGAGCATCGAGACAAGGTTTCAGGGTATGTCGACGTAGCTATTGCTGATAAGGCAACAGTGGTTGTTGACGGCAGAGGGATTGAAGTCGATGGCGATAAATCAGGTTTTTGGTTAGGCCCTACCTTGATTGATAATGTCTCAACAAGTTCTAAGGTTTACCAGGATGAGATCTTTGGTCCAGTACTATCTGTAGTTCGTGTCCACTCATACCAAGAAGGTTTGAAGATAATCAATGCTGGGCGCTACGGTAATGGCACAGCCATCTTTACTAACGATGGTGGAGCAGCGAGAAGATTCCAGAACGAGGTTGAGGTTGGAATGATTGGCATCAACGTTCCGATTCCCGTGCCAGTTTCTTATTACTCATTTGGTGGTTTCAAGAGCTCACTCTTTGGTGACACTAAGGCTCACGGGCTCCAAGGTGTTCACTTCTTTACTAGAGAAAAGACAGTTACCAGTCGTTGGTTAGATCCAAGTCACGGCGGAATCAATCTAGGTTTCCCTCAAAACTAATTGCTTGGAGAATAATTTTCTCCATTCGCTAGTTATCTAACTTGAAAAGAGGAGATAGCTATGTGGATATTTACTAAAAATGGTTTTGTAAGTGCAGTTCGTAAGAAGGAGTACCCTGACTTCATTACAGTCAGGGCTAGAGATCGCGAATCTCTAGACGGTTTAGCTGAGTTCGCCGATGTGGAGATTGCTAAGTCTCCTGATGGGGATTATCCATACCGTGCATTTGTTAAACCTGAAGTCTTCGCTACCTGGGTAGCGGAAGAGTCACTGGATATCGATTATCACAACTTCAAGACCAAGGTCTCGCAGACCAGAGGTTACCAGTTCGTGTCTGCTCTCCATGATGTCTGGACGGCGATGCTACAGGTTGAAGACCCCGATGCTCGTGTGGGTGAAGCAACCAAAATTAACCCTAGTTAGTTGGCACTTCACCAAATCCATCGACGCTGTAGTAGCGGGCGTAGTCGATATGGAACGTTGCTTTGTGCAGCCCACTTTCGATTGCTCCACCGTAGTTTCCACCCATGGCAAGGTTAAAGATCAAATACATCTTCGGGTGAACTCCCTGCGCGTTAGGCCCAAAAGGCCAACGAGATAGACCGGTATCTGATTTCTTTAGAATGAAAACAGGGCGACCATCAAACACGAATGTGATTTCGTTTGGCAGCCATAACATTCCGTAGGTATGGAACTCCTCTGAAAGCTCCGAGCTGTGAGTCAGAGCACCACTCTTGTATTCGTGAGCACCACCAGAGTTTGCGTAGTGAGCAGCAGAGGTTGTTCGCATCGGAACGTTACCCGCATACTCCATGATGTCTAGCTCACCACAGGAAGGCCACGGAACTGAATTAATGTTTGTTCCAAGAGTCCAGAATGCTGGCCAGGTTCCGCCACCGGAAGGCATCTTCAGTCTGGCTTCGAAATAACCGTAGGTGAAATGCTTTTTGCCAAAACTGGTGAACTTACCGCTTGTCCAAGTCTTATTACTCTTACATGTTGAATCACCGGTTGGAGTTGAAGCTGTGATCACAAGACCACCGTTACCATCGTGCTTGTTCGCACAAGCTGCGTAGGACTCTGACTCACCGTTACCCCAACCACATCCAGCTGCAGTTCCGCAACCATCACCAGTTGTGATTGACCAGTTGGCTGAGTTTGGTCCAGTCCCAGCTAGCCCATCGAAGTTGTCCTCCCAGAGAAGCGTCTTGTTCAGAGATCCAATTGGGGCTGTGATTGTCACGCTGTGTGACACCGGTTCGGCCGCTTTGTAGTATGAGTCTCCTGGATTGGTTGCAACGACAATACATTCACCCATAGCTAGTGGGCGAAGGAACATGTTGTCTATGATGCTGCACTTAGCTGGTGTTGTTGTGCTGAAGGTAGTTTCACCACCGTTCGGTAGTGCGAATAGTTGCTGATCTGCATCTCCAACCACCATGTCATCCGGGGCTCCGAAGAAGATGGAGTTATACAGCAGGGTCGGTTTAGCCTTAGTTCTAAGTTTGTATGTCACTGGTGAACCAGCTTTAGACCCGAAGTAAGCCGTAACCGAGAATGTGTATAAGGTGTACGACTTTAGATTTGAGAACAGATAGCTCGTTGCTGAGTTGGAAAGTGACTTGCTTACTTTAGCCGCACCAGCTGCTGCGGTTACCTTGATGGAGGTGACCTTGGATTTAGCAAAAGCTGGCCAAGAGACTTTAGCTGTTGTGCTGGTGGTTGAAACAACAACCCGTGATGCCTTAGGGACAACAGTAATGGCGTTAGCCTGAGCAGTCCCAAGAAGGAAGCCGGATAGCAGCAATGCTGCAGCGATACGAAGTTTCAAGAGATGCCTAACTAGTAACGAATCAGGGTGCCGTAACCATCGAGGCTGGAGTACCTGATGTAGTCGACTTCCATGGTCTTTGTATCGGTGTTGATGTCAGCCACTCGGACTGGTTGGTTATTGTTACCAATAATCTTTCCGCCGATTGCCAAGTTAAGAATGGCAAACTGAGGCTTGTTGAATTCCCAAGCGCTCTTTGTCAGATCTAGATTCCAAGGAGCGGTCTTCAAGTCATTGTGTGTGATGGTCTTGTATATTTCACCATCAACTGAAAACGCGAGATAGTTTGGTTTCCAGTCCACAGCGTAAACGTGCCACTCTTCAAGGATGCTTGTTTGCTTGTTGACCTGTCCACCCGGCCAGTAGTTATAGCCGTGAATAGTTCCCCAGTTAGTTTTAGGGATCGCGCCGTTACCTTCGTGGATGTCAATCTCGCCACAACCAGGCCAGCCGACTTTTTGGTAGTCCTGTCCTAGCATCCAGAAAGCAGACCAGGTACCAGCTGTTCCAACAGTCTTAATTCGCGCTTCGAGGCGACCGTAGAGGAAACCGATTTTATCTTCGGTGGTAATCTTTCCGCTAACCCATTCACAATCTTTGCGAGGGTTATAGCGCTCACCCTTCCAGTTGTATGAGTACCAACAATCAAATGGACCTTGAGCATGTGGAATTACGCTCTGGTTTGTTGCAGTGAATTTAAGAGCTTTACCGTCAGTAGCAGTGTTCGACTCTGCAACTACTGTTGTCCCTGGAAGGTAGTACTGACGCTCAAGATTTCCCCAACCTGTCGCAACAGGAGTGTTTGGATCATTGAAATTACGGCCATTGCCGGTGACGTCATTCCAGTCAGTCAAATCAACTGTTGCACCAAGTTCGTCATCAAATTCATCAGACCAGATTAATGTGTTTTCACTAAAACCTGCTGCATCAAAGCCAACACTGTTAGAGCTAAGGGTGATTGGTAAATAGCCAGCTAGGGTATAGGTTGCTCTCGCATAAACACTCAGAGACTCAAATCGCTTGTCAACAGG
>JBEAMR010000086.1:0-4166 GCA_041165845.1 Actinomycetota bacterium
ATCACTCTTGCATCTCTGATTGCAGTGCTATTTGCTCTCTCCAAAGGAGTAGAGCAGGCCCTAATGCCAATAGCAATGCTCTTACGCTCAGTTCCACTCATCGCAATGACCCCGATCATCATTCTGATCTCTGGTCGAGGTAATGTCACTGTTGCGGTCATGGGTGCAATAGTCGTGCTGTTTCCAGCTCTAGTTAACATCGTCTTTGGTCTGCGTTCAGTGTCACCGGTGATGGGTGATTTAGTAAATGTCTATGGGGCTAGCAAGCTAAAGGCTCTGCGAACGGTTGCTATCCCAAGCTCCCTGCCAGCATTCTTTGCAGCAATAAAGATTTCTGTGCCAGGGGCGATAACCGGAGCGCTCTTGGTTGAATGGCTAGCAACAGGTTCAGGAATTGGTTATGGGATTGTTTCTGCTGTTGGTCGAGCAAAGACCTACGAGGTTTGGGCTTACGTTGTTGTGATTACTGTAGTTTCAATACTTTTGTATAACCTCGTAAGCCTCGTCGAGGACTACGTCCTCGACAGGTTTGGCTTCGCCAAGGCTAAATAGTCTTAAACTTCAGCTGGGCTAGTGATTCCAGCCAGTGAAATAACAGGGCAATCTTTCCAAAGTCTTTCAATGTCGTAGAAGATACGATCTTGTTCAAACATGACGTGGCAGATTAGATCTCCAAAATCCAGCAGAATCCAGCGACCAGTTGTCTTGCCTTCACGTCTGAGAAGTTTGTATCCAGCTTCGAGCATCTTGTCTTCGATCTCATCTGAGATTGAAGCAACCTGTCTTTCGTTTCTTCCAGAAACGATTAGGAAAACATCTGCTAATACAAATGGAACACTCACATCGAGTGCGACCAGATTCTCTGCTAGCTTGTCAGCTGCCGCCTGGGCGGCAATCTTGGTCATTTCGATGGATCTGGTGGTTGCGGTCAAGTGTTTTTATCTTTCTTGTTTGATTAGATGATTCCGAAGTAGAAGCCCAGTGCTACCAGGATTCCAAATAAGCCGGCGGTTCCGCCGATGATTGCTGCAATTACGTAGGGGCTAGGGCCTTTGTGAACTCCACCTGGAATCCCCTGCTGGTTCGAAGTCTTAGCAATAACTCCAGATGCTCTAAGTGGTGGAATACCTGGAATGTAGTTGGCGCTAGCGTCTTTGTCTAGATCGGCTTCGCTTTCTTCAACAATCACTGGAGTGATTTCACCGGTTGCTGTAATAAGTGAACTAACGTCAATGCTCGCTGTGACGACAACTTCACCCAACTCGGTGATGATTGCACCGCTAGCGGTGATATCAGGTGGAATCTCAACTAGCAACTGTGAACCAGTGAATTCACCAGCAAGAGTGTTTGGGATATTGAACTGAGGGTGACCTTCTTCGTCAACCTCAACAGTCGAATCAATTGTCTCTTCCTCAACAACCTGCTCTTCAACTACTTCCCCACGCTCTAACGCTTGCTTACGAGCAATTTCAGCTGCTTGCTGGGCAAGCGCTTCTCTGGTTAGTGGTTGGTAATTAGATTCAGTCATTTTGCCCGTAGAGGTGGTTCTTTGCGATGTATTGAACAACACCGTCAGAGACTAGGTACCAAACTGGTTTACCGGTTTGGACTCTTGCTCTGATGTCAGTGGATGAAATGGCAAGAGCAGGGATCTCAAGTTTTGAGATAGCACCTTCAGGTGCATCCGGAATGGTGAGTTGATGTCCTGGTCTGCTAACAGCAACAAAGTGAGCTAGGTCCCAGAGTTGATCTGCGTTCTTCCAAGCAGAAATCTGGGCGATTGCGTCTGCTCCTGAGATAAAGACAAGCTCTGCATCAGGGTAGAGCTTCTGCATGTCTGAAAGAGTATCAACTGTGTATGTTGGACCCTCACGGTCGATATCAATTCTGGAGACTTTGAATCGTGGGTTCGAAGCTGTTGCAATCACGGTCATTAGATACCGGTGCTCAGCAGGAGTTACGTTGTCTTTTAGGTATGGAGAACCGGTAGGAACGAAGATGACTTCGTCAAGATCGAAGGCTGAGGCAACTTCACTTGCCGCCACGAGGTGACCGTTGTGAATCGGGTCAAAGGTTCCACCCATGACCCCGATTCGGCGCTTATCGGTCAAAGCCATAAGGGACTAGTGGCTACCCTTGTCTGATTTGTGGGAGTGACGGTTGGCCACATCACGATAAGACCAGGTCACAAAAGCTAGTGCGATGAACAGTGTCATAGCGATGATTCCAAAGACGAAAGCTGGGAACGGATAGGTGACAGCTGGCTCGTGAGCCTCGCCCGCGTTCATCAAAACCTGTGCTAAAAACTTCAATTTCTCTCCTTATTGACTAATACAAATCTACCCTAGCCAAGCCCTATTCCTAGGCTCTTGACTGGCCTTGGCCTCTAACCAGCCACTTGGTGCTGGCTAGTTCGGTAAGGCCCATCGGGCCTCTAGCGTGAAGTTTCTGGGTAGCAATACCAACCTCTGCCCCAAAGCCAAATTCTCCACCATCGGTAAACCTGGTTGAGGCATTGACCATCACTACAGCTGAATCAACCTCAGCTAGGAAACGCTCTGCGTTGACCTTATCTTCGGTGATGATGCTCTCGGTGTGACTAGTTGAATACTGAGCAATGTGCTCCAGAGCGTCATCGAAAGAATCAACTACCTTGACGGCTAGCTCTAGAGATAAATACTCGGTAGCCCAGTCTTCGTTGGTTGCCGGTATTGCTTTGGGGAATACCTTGCAAACTGTTTCATCTCCGTGGATGATGACATCGTTCTTGGCTAGTTCTTCAAGAACAGGAACCAGTAGTCGATCAACTGCGTCTTTGTGAATCAGCAGTGTCTCTAGCGCATTACAGACAGTTGGTCTCTGAACCTTTGCGTTCTTGACGATGCTGACTGCGTAGTCTTCTTTAGCGGTTGCATCAAGGAAGATGTGGACTACACCGTCACCGGTTTGGATTACTGGAACTTTTGATTCTTCAATCACTGCGTGAATCAGAGAAGCACTTCCTCTAGGGATAAGCACATCAATCAAGCCGATTGCCTTCATCATGGCATTTGCACCATCACGACCAAACTCATCAACGCTCTGAACAGCTTCTGGATTGTGGTTATTTGCACTCAGTGCATCTTTCAAGATCTGTACTAAGACAGCGTTAGTGTTCTGAGCTGCTGAGCCACCACGAAGGATGATTGCGCTACCGGTCTTTAGAGCCATGCAGGCAATGTCAATAGTGACATTAGGTCTTGCTTCGTAGATTGCACCGATTACACCGAAAGGAACTCTAACTTCTTTGAGGTGAAGACCATTAGGTCTGGTGATATCTCTAACAGTTTCACCAATTGGGTCTGGAATGTTAATCAGCTCTGCGATAGCAACTCGTAGGGATTCAATTCTTGCGTCTGTAAGTCTTAGGCGATCTTGCAGCGATTTACTCATGTCAACCGCTTGACCGTTATCGATATCAATCTGATTAGCAGCAATGAGTTCTCGGGTGCGTTCTGAAAGTAAAACTGAAACAGATTTTAGAACTTCGTTCTTCTGGTCAGAGGTAAGGAGCCCAATGCTCTTAGAAGCATTCTTAGCCGCCTTGATTAGTTCGAGTGCAGACATTAGTTATCCTCCATGCCTTGGAACCAGGTTCCCACTCGCCCACCGGAGAGAACTTCCTGAGCATTGCCGATAGAGGTGAGGATTACGGTGATACCTGCATCAGTTGCAGTTCTAGCGGCACCTAATTTGGTTTCAGCCCCACCGGTACCAACAGCACTGGTTGAACCACCTAGCTTGATTGAACTTAGATCATCTCTAGGTTCAACCCATTCAATCTTCTGAGCACCCTCTTCTGTTGGTGGTCTGTCATACAGAGCATCAACATCAGAGAGCAGAATCAAAGCATCTGCTTCAACCAAGATTGCAACAAGCGCGGCTAGACGGTCGTTGTCACCGAAACGGATTTCAGCTGTTGCGACAGTGTCGTTCTCATTAACAATTGGAAGCACCATGAGTTCTAGCAATCGGTTGATTGCTAACTGAGCATTTGTGCTGGTCTCTTCAAGTTCTAGGTCCTGTGCTGTTAGCAATACCTGACCTGAAAGCAGATTGAATCTTTCAAGGCTGGCCTGGTATTTAGCCATCAGTCTTGATTGACCAACTGAAGCTAATGCTTGAGA
>JBEAMR010000087.1:0-13100 GCA_041165845.1 Actinomycetota bacterium
TAACGAAAGCTCCAACAAATTCACCCTTAGCTGTTTTGTTGAAGTGATTCAATGCTCTTCTCTGCCCTTTACTATCCTCAGCAACTACTTCGACCCAGTAAGAATCCATTTCTTTAGGGATGGGAGCTAAATCAACATAAGCCTTTGACCGCAAATCAATAATGGGAGTATCAACTAACCTTGCCCAGGCTGCTGGCTGATGCTCTTTCCAAATCTTCTTTAGATTTACCTTTGGCAATACTGTTCCAGCTGAAAGTCGATACCAGGGAATTCGATCAGTTGCGGAAATCAAACCAAAGAGTGCACTCTGCATCAAAACATGTGAGCGCATCATTTCAACCTCATGTGAAGTAAAGGTTGCTGAATCGATGGCTTTGTATAGTGTGCCTTCGTAACGTTCATAGGCAGGCATGGTAGGTGCTGTCCTAATTGCCAGATTGAGGTCTATCTCACCGAGCTGCTTAGGGCTTAGTTTCAGTACCTTCGCTGCTTTTGGTTTACTCTTACAGACCTTCAACAGGTCCTCTAACACCAGGTCTCTGGCTTCATTTAGTTGCCCATAGCTGAGGTGCACCTGTTCAATGGTCAGGTTAGATCCACCCTGACGCTTGGTTTCACTTGGAGGCAACAATAAGAGCACCAGATAAGCCTAGACTTGTCCCATGGTAAAACTTACGAAGATATACACAAGAACTGGTGACGAGGGCCTAACCGGTCTCTCTAACTTCAGTAGAGTCCGCAAAACCGACCCACGTATCGAAGCATACGCAGATGTTGATGAAGCTAACTCAGCAATCGGTGTGGCTGTTTCTCTAGCCCAAAACGAGTTCGACGAGGAAACTCTTGCCTTACTTCTTCAGATCCAGAATGAACTATTTGACCTAGGTGCAGACCTTTCTAACCCACTGAATGAGCATTACGAATACGAACCACTGCGTGTTGATTCTGTTTGGGTAGATGCCCTAGAAGCAGCTATCGACAAATACAACGCAGAACTAGACAAACTTGACTCATTCATAATCCCTGGTGGATCCGGACTAGCAGCAGGTCTACACCTAGCTAGAACAGTGGTTAGAAGAGCAGAACGAGCCACCTGGCATGCAATTGAAGAACATGGCACAGAGCCTGGCAAAAAGGGTCAGACGACAGGTGGAGTCAGCCTAACTGCAGCTAAGTATCTAAACAGGCTCAGCGATCTACTCTTCGTTCTAGCCCGCTACGCAAACATCAAGCACGGTGGCGACGTCAAATGGGTTCCAGCAGCCAACAGACGTGAAGCTCCTGCGAAGAGAAGACCTGAACAGGATTAAATAGAAAAAGCCCCGAGTTTCCTCGGGGCTTTATTCTTTAGTCTTTATGCCAGTTGGGCATCTCTTGCAACGATGGTTACGACATCGTGCTCAACTGATAGGAAGCCATTTGCAGCTGTTGCTTTGATTGACTCTCCGGTTGGCAGGGTGATACGAACTTCACCTGAACCTAGAATGGCAAGCATTGGTTCGTGACCGGCTAGTAAACCGATCTCTCCCTCAATAGTCTTAGCGATAACCATCTTGGCATCGCCTGACCAGACTGCACGGTCTGCAGCTACTAGCTCAACTCTTAGGGTCTTGTCAGCCATGATTACTTAATCTCTGACTGAATCTTTGCCCATTGACGCTCAACGTCTTCTAGACCACCAACGTTGAAGAACGCCTGTTCTGCAACATTGTCGAAGTCACCGTTAGCGATAGCAGAGAAGCCTTCGATGGTGTCCTTCAGTGGAACAGTTGAACCCTTCACACCAGTGAACTTCTCAGCCATGTATGTGTTCTGAGATAGGAACTGCTGGATACGACGAGCACGAGATACGGTGATCTTGTCCTCTTCGCTCAATTCCTCAACACCTAGGATGGCGATGATTTCCTGAAGTTCCTTGTTCTTCTGCAAGATCTGCTTCACTCTAATTGCTGTCGCGTAGTGGTCAGCGCTAATGAAGCGCGGGTCCAAGATACGAGAAGTTGAAGTTAGAGGATCCACAGCTGGGTATAGACCCTTAGAAGCAATTTCACGGCTCAACTCTGTTGTTGCATCGAGGTGAGCGAATGTTGTTGCCGGGGCTGGGTCGGTGTAGTCATCCGCAGGTACGTAAATAGCCTGAAGAGATGTAATTGAGTGACCACGGGTAGAGGTAATTCTCTCCTGAAGGATACCCATCTCATCTGCAAGGTTTGGTTGGTAACCTACCGCTGAAGGCATACGTCCCAGCAGTGTTGAAACCTCAGAACCTGCCTGAGTGAAACGGAAAATGTTGTCGATGAACAAAAGCACGTCCTGCTTCTGAACGTCACGGAAGTATTCCGCCATAGTCAGAGCTGAAAGCGCAACACGAAGACGGGTGCCTGGTGGCTCATCCATCTGGCCGAAGACCAGTGCTGTCTTGTCGATAACACCTGACTCGGTCATTTCGTCGATAAGGTCGTTACCTTCACGGGTACGCTCACCAACACCAGCGAAAACCGACACACCATCGTGGTCTTCAGCAACACGGTAGATCATTTCCTGGATAAGAACTGTCTTACCAACACCAGCACCACCGAATAGACCAATCTTTCCACCACGAACGTATGGGGTTAGAAGGTCAATAACCTTGATACCGGTCTCGAACATCTCTGTCTTTGACTCAAGCTGGTCAAATGTTGGTGGGTTACGGTGAATCGGCCAGCGCTCGGTCACAACAACCTTGTCATCAGCCTTACCGTTCAGAATGTCACCGGTAACGTTGAAAACCTTACCCTTGGTGACATCACCAACAGGAACAGAGATAGGAGCTCCGGTGTCCTGAACAGCCTGACCACGAACCAGACCGTCAGTTGGCTTTAGAGCAATAGCACGCACTAGGTCATCACCTAGGTGCTGAGCCACCTCTAGAGTCAGGACTGAGGTCTCACCGTTCAGAGTGATCTCGGTTGTTAGCGCGTTATAGATACCAGGGATGCCATCGTGTGGAAATTCGATGTCAACAACTGGACCTGTTACTCGGGCAATGCGTCCGGTAGCAACGTTCTTGTTCTCGGCCATGTCTTCTTATCTTTCTATTCTTTGTCGCTGGTGTCGACAAGGGCGTCGGCACCACCAACGATTTCGGAAATCTGCTGGGTAATTTCAGACTGACGAGCTGAGTTCGACAATCTGGTGTAGTTCTTGATTAACTTGTCAGCGTTTTCAGTAGCTGACTTCATTGCTTTCTGTCTTGCTGCGTGCTCTGCCGCAGCTGACTGCAACATTGCGTTGAAGATTCGAGATTCGATGTAAACAGGTAGGAGTGCATCCAATACCTTGCTTGCGTCAGGCTCAAACTCGTAAAGTGGGAAAACTTCGTTAGCCTCTGGTGTTGCCACTCCCTCAACAACTTCTAGAGGAAGAAGACGAACAACCTGCGGTTCCTGGCTAATCATCGAAACGAACTTGTTGTATACCAAGTGAATCTCGTCAACTCCGCTATCTTCAAAGCCAAGGTTGAACGCATCAACAACTGCTTCAGAGATTTCCTGAGCGGTAGTAAATACTGGAAGGTCAGTTCCACCAGTCCAAGACTTGATTGCTGCACGCTTACGGAATGAGAAGAAACCAACTGCCTTACGACCGACTAGGTAGTAAACAACATCTTTACCCTGGTCACGAAGTAACTGTGAAAGCTGCTCTGCTTCCTTCATCACGTTAGATGAGAAAGCTCCAGCAAGACCACGGTCACTGGTGAAGATAACTACAGCGCTTCTGCGAATCTCAGCAGGCTCAGTAGTTAGCGGGTGATCGATGTTGGAGAAGGTTGCAACAGCAGAAACGGCACGAGTGATAGCTCTTGAGTATGGGTTAGCCGCGGCTAGACGCTGCTGCGCTTTGTAGATACGCGAAGCAGAGATCAACTCCATTGCGCGAGTGATCTTCTTGGTCGTCTGAGCAGATTTAATTTTCTGCCTATAGACCCGAAGTTGCGCTCCCATTGCTTTTCCTTTACCTAATCTTCAGTAACGCTTAGCGCTTCTGCTTAACAATCTGCTCTTGGTCAACTTCTTCTTCAGCAATTGCTGCAACAGACTCGTTGCCAACTGAAGCTAGCGGCTTACCAACACCGGTTAGGAAGCTCTTCTTGAACTTCGCCAGATCAGCTTCTAGAGCTGCAACAGTGTCTTCCTTTAGGTCATTGGTCTCACGAATGGTGGTTAGCACCTGTGAGTTACGACGTAGGAAGTCAAGCAGTTCGCTCTCGAAACGTAGAACATCTTCAACAGGAACTTCATCAAGCTTGCCTGTAGTTCCAGCCCAGATAGAAACAGTTTGTTCTTCAACTGGGTATGGAGAGTACTGAGGCTGCTTTAGAAGCTGCATTAGACGAGCACCACGAGCAAGTTGCTGACGAGATGCAGCATCTAGGTCGCTTGCGAACATTGCGAAGGCTTCTAGGGAACGATACTGAGCAAGCTCAAGTTTTAATGTTCCAGAAACCTTCTTGATTCCCTTAACCTGAGCAGCACCACCCACACGGGAAACTGAGATACCTACGTCAATAGCAGGTCTCTGGTTAGCGTTGAAGAGGTCTGACTGCAAGAAGATCTGACCATCGGTAATCGAAATTACGTTGGTCGGGATGTATGCAGATACGTCGTTAGCCTTGGTCTCAATGATTGGAAGACCAGTCATTGAACCAGCACCTAGTTCGTCGTTTAGCTTTGCACATCTCTCAAGTAGACGAGAGTGTAGGTAGAAAACGTCACCAGGATATGCTTCACGGCCTGGCGGACGACGAAGCAAGAGGGAAATTGAACGGTAAGCCTCAGCCTGCTTTGATAGGTCATCAAAAATGATTAGGACATGCTTGCCGTCATACATCCAGTGCTGACCAATTGCAGAACCGGTATATGGAGCTAGGTACTTAAAACCAGCTGGGTCTGATGCAGGGGATGCAACGATAGTTGTGTACTCCATTGCACCGGCAGCCTCTAGAGCACCCTTCACAGATGCAATAGTTGAACCCTTTTGGCCGATAGCAACATAAATACAACGAACCTGCTTCTTAGGGTCGCCTGACTCCCAGTTAGCCTTCTGGTTGATGATGGTGTCGATAGCAATAGCTGTCTTACCGGTTTGACGGTCACCAATAATCAGCTGACGCTGTCCACGACCAACAGGAATCATCGCGTCAATCGCCTTGATACCAGTCTGTAGTGGTTCGTGAACTGACTTACGAGCCATAACGCCAGGAGCCTGAAGCTCAAGTGCACGACGAGCCGAAGTCTTGATCTCACCCTTACCGTCGATTGGAGCACCAACTGGGTTCACAACGCGACCTAGGAACTCATCACCAACAGGAACAGAAAGAATCTCGCCAGTGCGCTCTACCTTCATACCTTCAACGATGTGACCGAACTCACCAAGGATGATGACACCAATCTCACGCTCATCTAGGTTCTGAGCTAGACCAAGTGTGCCGTCTTCGAACTTTAGAAGTTCGTTAGCCATAACACTTGGAAGACCCTCAACGTGAGCAATACCGTCACCAGCATCGATTACGTGACCGATCTCAGTGCGGCTTGCCTGAGTTGGCTCGTAAGAGCTAGCAAAGTCCTTTAGCGCGTCGCGAATCTCATCCGGACTGATGCTTAGATCTGCCATCTTGTTCCCTCTACTTCTGAAGCGTTAGCTTCGGTTAACACTTGCAGCGGCGGAAGCCAACTGCAGTTTTAGGTTTTGCAAACGGCTGCTTACGCTTCCGTCGATAATCTCGCCAGCAATCTGAACAACCATTCCACCGATGATTGAAGAATCAACCTCGACGTTTAGGCGGATCTGCTGACCGTAAGTCTTAGCCAGAGATGAACGTAGACGTTCAATCTGGATTTGATCAAGAGCAGTTGAAACTGTAACGGTGGCAACTAGTGACTCACCGTATGCAGCAATCTGCTTACCAAACTGATCAAGCACTGTTGCGATACGACGACCACGCGCAGCACCAACCGCTTGGTTAATTACTGCCTTGGTAACCGGTGTTACTTTGTTGCCAACAAGAGCCTCAACCAAAGCCAGCTTTACTGAATTTGGAGCGCTCTTGTTGCTTAGTGCGAACTGGAGATCGCGGTTAGATGCAACTACCTGCTGGAAAGCAAATAGTTCACTCTGAACCTGGTCTAGAACTGAAGTGTTAGCAGCGGTTGCAGCAGCTGAGTGAACTCCAAGTTGTTCAAGAACAACAACTAGGTCAATACCTCTGGAGAAACGCTTAGCAACAACTTTCTTCACAAACTCGATAGCACTTGCACTGACCTTGCCGCCAAACACACGGTCAACTAGACCGTTCTTGTTTGCACTCTCAGTGGAAGGGTCCGAGAGAATACCGCGCAGCTGAGCAGAGCTCGAAATTGCATCGGCAACGACAAATAGGTCAGTCGCGAAACTGAGCTCTGAACCTAGGTAGGCAGAAACCTCTGCCTTAGCCTGGGCAAGTGCTTGTCGAGTTGAAGAAGCCATTATTACTACTTGCCTTCTTTTTCTAGATCTGCCAAGAAACCATCAACAATTGCTGAGGCACTCTTGTCTTCTTTTAGGTTGTTCTGCACGACGCTTGATGCAAGCTCAAGAGCCAAGCTGCCGACTTCAGCGCGAAGAGCGATAACAGCAGCCTGTGTGTCTGCGTCAATCTGCTTCTTAGCGTTTTCAATCATGCGCTCTGCATTTAGCTTTGCTGCTTCAGTGATCTCAGCTGAAACCTGAGCTGCTTCGGCACGAGCGGCGTTGATAATCTCAGCGCGCTCCTGTCTTGCTGCTGCTTGATCAGCTTCGATGTTTGCAGTCTTAGCTGCCGCTTCAGCCTGAGCCTTTTCAGCAAGAGCTAGTCGACCTTCGATCGCCTCAGTTCTAGCGTCAATGTTCTTTTTGAAGTTAGGCAGCACCTTGAACCAGAAGAAGACCAGCAGAATCGCGAAAACAACAGCAGACCAAACGAGGTCAGCAGTTGCAGGCACTAGCGGGTTTGCAGCCGCTGAAGTGCGCATAATTTCGTGAATATCTGGAGTCATTTAGGTAAGTCCTAGGCTGCGAAGATGAATGGGGTTGCTAGACCGATTAGGGCTAGAGCTTCGGTAAACGCAATACCAAGCCACATTGTTACCTGTAGACGAGCTGCAAGTTCTGGCTGGCGAGCGATTGACTCGATTGTCTTTGAAACAACTAGTCCTACACCGATACCAGGACCAATCGCTGCTAGACCGTAGCCTAGAACGCCGAGGTTACCTGATACCTGTGATACCTGAGTTGCAGCTTCTGCTGCCAAGTGAATAATCTGCACTTTATTTTCCTTCCATGGTTTGAATTAGCGGTTGCTAACTCTATTTGTTTCTAGTGTTCATCCGCTAGCGACAGCTGAATGTAGACAGTCGTTAGCAGTGTGAAGACGTATGCCTGCAGGAATGCCACCAACATCTCAAAGAGAGTGAAGACAAACCCGAAGGTAAAGGTTCCAACACCGAAGGCCTTGAAAATACCTTCTGAGTTGAAGAAGAAGTACTGGGTCGCTGTGAAACAGAGAACCAGAAGCAAGTGTCCGGCGATCATGTTCATCATCAAACGAAGAGCAAGAGTCACTGGACGAAGAATGAAAGTTGAAAGGAACTCAATTGGAGTTACCAAGACGTAGAAAGCTTTTGGCACACCAGCTGGGAATAGCGCGTTCTTGAAGAAACCAAGACCGTGCTTCTTGACACCTGCGTAGATGAAAGTGACGTATGCAGCTAGAGCCAGGATTAAAGGCAAACCAATAACTGAGGTTCCAGCAATGTTTAGACCTGGGATGATTCCAGTAATGTTCATACCTAGAACGATGAAGAAGATGGTGGTTAGTAGAGGTAGGAAGCGATCGCCGTCCTTCTCCCCCAGCTGCTCGTGAGCAATTGACTTACGAACGAAGTTCAGAGCCATTTCGCCAAACATCTGGAATCGACCAGGAACAAACTGACCAGTTTCGGTGCTCTTACGGAAACGGTTTGACCATAGCCAGAACACGACAATCAGGATTGTGGTCACAAGCAGACGAATCAGCATGATTCGGTTCAATTCAAAAGGAGTGCCAGCGAATGCAACAACTTCAGGGTAAAACTCGTTAATTGTTGGCGCTTCGAAGCCGCCTTCGCTTTCAGCGACAGGCTTCAGAACTGCACTAAGCAGTGAGAGCGAAGATACCAACAGCTTTTACTCCTGTTTCGGGGCAGGTCATAACCTAACCTTGCGGCGATTTACAGTGCTTTACGCTGCGACATAAGTGCGAGCGATGTCTAAATGTTATCAGGAATTGCTAGGGCTTAAACGCCAACCAGAGCGATATTTCTTGGAAAGTTAAGGCTTTTCTTCGGTTGCGGTAAGTCTTGCCTTGGAGACAATCATGGTGTCGATAACCAGTCCCCCGATTACTGCTGCCACAACGGTGAAAAACACGATAGGCCTGGACTCTCTGGTCAACCATTCCGCTTTGTTCAACATGCTAAAACCGATCAGAAAGAGCACCATCTTGACTAGCCAACCGCCCAGAACAGCACCTAGGAATCCAGCCAAGTTCAGCTTTGAGCCAATTAGAACGCTCAGTGCAGTCAGTGCAGTGAACAGGAAAGCTGCTCCGGAACCAATCAGCGCGGCATAAACCCCAGAGATCCCAATAACCAGGAAACCAACGAGGCTGCCCAGCAAAGCTATGGCAAGGACTAGAAATGAACCTAGTTTCAGGACTTTAGCCATTACAGTGCTCAAACTGTCAAACATGAGCTGTTCTCCTTCTGTTGCGGAACTTGATTACTGCTGGCCAGGCTGTGTATGTCAGGGAAGCAGAGATAGACACAACTGCGAAAAGCACTACCCAGAGAATATCGGTAAGGAATAGCAGCAGACAGCTGACTGAGACCGAAATTGACCAGAAGTAGAAGACTAGAACTGAGCCCATGTGGCTGTGTCCAAAGTCCTGAAGTCTGTGGTGCAGGTGCTTTCTATCTGCAGCAAAAGGTGACTTGCCAGCGGCGAGTCTTCTGACCACAGCAAGGGCAAAGTCGAGTAAAGGCAAGATCAGGATGGAAATAGGAAGAATAAGTGGCAAAACTGCCGGCACTAGGTCATCACGGTTCAAAGATGCCGGGTCAATCTGACCAGTCACAGTTAGAGCTGAAGTAGTCATCAGAAGACCTAGTAGAAGAGCTCCTGAGTCTCCCATAAAGATTTTTGCCACATGCCAGTTGTGAGGGAGGAAGCCAGCACACATACCAATGACTATCGCTGAGAGCATGGTTGCCAGGTTGAAGTAATTGGTAGGTGAAATCTGTTGAGCCAATAGATAGGAATAGACAAAGAAGACAGTAGTTCCGATAAGAACCACTCCGGCAACCAATCCATCTAAACCATCAATGAAGTTCACTGCGTTCATGATTAGGACCGCTAGGAACACTGTTACTACAAAAGAAACTCCGAAAGAGCCAACGGTGATACCAAAGATCGGAAGTGAAACAATCTGGACGCCATTCCAAGCCAATACACCTGCTGCTAGGAACTGACCTGCAAGCTTTAGAGTCCAGTCCAAGTCGTAGAGGTCATCTAAGAACCCAATCACCATGATAATCAGTGCTGCAACTGAGATTGCAATGATTGGCCCTGGGTCTGCAAAGACAACATCAAACCAACCGATAGGAGCTGCTATTGCTAATGAAACCAAGAAACCGAGGAACATAGCAATTCCACCGATTCTCGGAGTGGGGTTGCTGTGACTGTCTCTATCTCTAATTGCCTTTGGATAAATCTCGTATTTGACCGCTGCGCGACGAACAAGGTGAGTAGCTAGATAGGTGACTACAAAAGCAATACCCATCAAAAGCAAATAAGCGCGCACTAGTTATCAGGGCTTTCCAGCAAATCTCCAATTACAGATCTGATCTTGGCAATACTAAGTGCACCTTGGCGAATGACCTTCACCTTGCCGGTGGTAGTTGCTTCACCTTTGTCGTCATAAACATCGACTAGTCCAGTGAGATCAAGAATTGTTGATGCCTCACCCTTAGGGCTTGGTCCACCATCTAAATACACTTCAACCTTTTCACCAAGGTAATCAAAAGCTTGCTTAGCGGTCGTGGCTGCCGGGTGACCAGTTAGGTTAGCGCTTGAAACAGCAAGCGGTCCAGTTTCTTCAATGAGAGCTAATGCAATCTTGTGATCTGGAACACGAAGTGCAACTGTCTGTTTGGTCTCCCCTAAATCCCAATCCAATGAAGGCTGGGATTTGAGAATCATGGTTAGGGCTCCTGGCCAGAATGTCTCGGCAAGTTTCACTGCTGCATCTGGAAGAGACTCAACTAATGCGCGAGCCATGTTTAGATTGGCGATTAGAACAGGTGGTGGAGACTGTCTGTCTCTACCTTTAGCAGAGAGAAGTTTTTGAACTGCTTCAGGTGAAAAGGCATTAGCTGCTAAACCATAAACGGTGTCAGTTGGGATCACCGCTAGATCATTTCTACCTAGACCGACTTTTGCTAGGCGCATGCCGGTAAGAAGTTCAGTATCAACTGAACAGTCAAATATTCTCTGCACCATTCATCTAACTTTCTATGCCAGCGCGGTAGTTGCTCGGTCTCGACCAACTAAATCTCTGTGTGTGCGAACTTGTCGCCACCCTGATGCCAATAGTAGTTCCCGCACTGCTTCTCCCTGCATGTCGGCATGCTCAATGATAAGAGAACCACCAGGTCTCAGCAGTCTTCTAGCTGCTTCATCCACCTTGCGAACTACGTCTAAGCCATCTGCTCCCCCATACAAAGCAAGGCTTGGATCGTGTAGGTGAACCTCTGGGTAGATAGGAATCATTTCATCTGGAATGTACGGAGGATTAGACACTAAAACATCAACGGATCCATCTAGTTCTGTGAATGCGTCCGCAAGATCGCCATGAACCAGAACTGCATCAGGTGCTAGTTCAGCAAAGTTTTGTTTGGTGTATTTCAGAGCATCTTCACTTAGTTCAATTGCAAACACCTTGGTATTAGGAACTTCAACAGCAATGCTTAGCGCAATTGCTCCAGAACCAGTGGCTAAATCAACTGCGATAGGTTCTGGAGATCCAGAAGCCTTTAGCGCATCGACAGCAATCTGCGTCACAACTTCTGTTTCAGGTCGAGGCACAAATACGCCAGGGCCGACTTTCAAGGTCAATCTTCTAAAGTGAGCAACACCGGTTAGGTGTTGAAGTGGGAAACGCTCTGCTCTTTTACTAACTAATGCTTCAAACTCTTCAACTTCGGAGAACTCTTCATCGGTAATGATTTTTGATTGCAGTTCACCTCTTGAGAGGTTGAGTAAGTGACCTAAGAGTATTTCCGCATCAGCTGAAGCAGATTCAATTCCAGCTTGTTCGAATTTAGCCACTGCACGTTCCAGTGCAAGTTTTATCTTCATAAGGCTGATTCGCCTAGAGCGGCCAATCTCGCTTCTTCATCTGCCTGAATCGCAGATTGGATAACCGGCTCTAGAGCTCCATCCATTACCTGATCAAGGTTGTATGACTTATAGCCCGTTCGGTGATCGGCAATACGGTTCTCTGGGAAGTTATAGGTTCTAATGCGCTCAGAACGGTCAACGCTCTTGACCTGTGACTTACGAGCAGCAGATAGTTCTGCTTCAAGAGCTTCCTGCTGAGCTGCAAGGATTCGAGCACGAAGCACGCGCATAGCGGCTTCTCGGTTTTGCAACTGTGACTTCTCGTTCTGCATCGAAACAACGATTCCAGTTGGCAAGTGAGTAATACGAACAGCAGAGTCAGTAGTGTTAACTGATTGACCACCAGGACCAGATGAACGGAAAACATCAACGCGGATTTCGTTCTGGCTAATCTCAACTTCTTCTGGAGCATCAACTTCTGGGAAGACTAGAACACCAGCTGCTGAGGTGTGAATTCTTCCCTGAGTTTCAGTGACAGGAACACGCTGAACTCTGTGCACGCCACCTTCATACTTCAGGTGAGCCCAGACTCCCTCAGCAGGATCTGCTGAGTTGCCCTTTATCGCTACCTGAACATCTTTTACTCCACCGAGGTCAGACTCGTTCTTATCAAGAATCTCTGTCTTCCAGCCCTTGCCATTCGCGTACTGGACATACATTCTCAAAAGGTCTGCAGCAAAGAGTGCTGATTCAGCGCCACCCTCACCAGCTTTGATTTCCATAATGACATCTCTGCCATCATCTGGATCTCTAGGGATAAGAAGTCTTCTAAGCTTCTCTGTTGCTTCGTGCAGCTTCTCTTCCATTGCTGGAATCTCATCAGCAAAGCTTTCATCTTCTTTAGCCATGTCTTTGGCTGCATCAAGATCTGCCTGCATTGAATTGACTGAGTGGTATGCCGAAACAATAGCGTTGAGCTCCGCATATCTGCGGTTTAGCTTCTTTGCTAGTGTTGGGTTGGCATGGACCGAAGCTTCAGAGAGTTGGTTTTGCAACTCTGCGTGTTCAGCCAGAAGTGCCTGGACTGAAGAGAGCATTATTCGCCGTCAGATCCTGAAGGAACTGGCATTGACTTCTGAACCATCATTAGGAACTCAACGTTGCTCTTAGTTTCCTTCAAGCGGTTAAGTACTAGTTCAAGAGCCTGCTGCTGTTCAAGGCCGGCAAGTGCACGACGTAGCTTCCAAACAATCTTGGTCTCATCTGGGCTCATCAACATTTCTTCACGACGTGTACCAGAAGCGTTGACATCAACAGCTGGGAAGATTCTCTTGTCTGCAAGTGAACGTGAAAGACGAAGTTCCATGTTTCCAGTTCCCTTGAATTCTTCGAAGATAACTTCATCCATCTTTGAACCAGTCTCAACTAGAGCGGTTGCAAGGATGGTAAGTGATCCACCGTCTTCGATGTTACGAGCTGCACCAAAGAAACGCTTAGGTGGGTAAAGAGCTGATGAATCAACACCACCGGAAAGAATACGACCAGAAGCAGGAGCGGAAAGGTTGTATGCACGACCTAAACGAGTAATTGAGTCAAGAAGCACGACAACGTCGTGTCCTAGCTCAACCAAACGCTTCGCACGCTCAATTGCAAGTTCTGCAACAGTG
>JBEAMR010000088.1:0-4433 GCA_041165845.1 Actinomycetota bacterium
AGAAGGGAAGAGTTCCTGTTTTAGTTGCCCAACGGAAATAAACCCAAAGACAGAAAGAATCACTGTGAACAGGGCAATAACCGAACGGTTAGCAAGGCTTAATTTGGCAAGGCGAAACATCTGATCTCCAACTGTTTGTGTTTATTTACCTAGGTAAATAATAACTGCTCTAAATACCTATTCCGAGTCTATCCACCTAAAACGCACCCAACTTTGCGCAATATGCCCGATGGTCGGTCCCTCCAAGAAACCTGCCAGCCATAAGCCAAAGGCTATTCAGACCCGCCTCTCAGTAGAATTGAGGGAACATCTGGAGCGGAGTAAATAGTTGAACGAAGTAACTTTTAGGTCTATTGAGTCGCAAGCTCTAATCCCAGCACAATGGAATTCACTCGCCGATGGCACTTTGAGTGTCTTCAACATGGCATTGGTTGGCCTAGGGGAGAACTACCTTGCTGCATACCGCTTTGTTAGCGGAATCGACCTAAAGCGAAGAATAGCAACCTGCATACTCGATAAGGAATTGAACGTAGTTCCAGGTTCAGCCCAACCATTCTCAGATCACTTGAGCTTTGCTTCAGACAAAGTTTCTGAGCAGAGCAAAGACTGGTTTGCTGACCCAAGACTGTTCACTCTTCGCGGTGACACATATATGATTTGGAATAACGGCCACACAGCAAATGAACCTAATCAGCAATTTTTGGTGAAAGTCTCTACTGAAACGGGCCTTCCAATCGAACCTGCTCGAGAGCTAGTCCTTAGAGCTTCAAGAAGAAAGACAGAGAAGAACTGGGCTCTCTTTGAAGCTGAAGGCCAGATCTGGGGTGTTTACTCTGCTAATCCTCACCGCATCCTGAAAGTCGATCTAGATTCATCAGCGACTGAAGTTCTATGTGACATGGACAATCTAACCTCCTGGAAGTCCAAGTACAGTCAAATCTTTGGAGCTCTTAGAGGCGGCGCACAACCCATTCAGGTTGGCGACCGATTCCTAAACATTGTTCACTCCAGATACAACATGCCTGGTGGTGTTGAGTATGTTCCAGCCGTTTATGAATTCTCAGCAACATACCCGTACGCCCCAGTCAGCGAATTACCTCACCCGCTAGATCTGGGTTTTGATCCACACAGCGATCCAGGTGCTCACGGTTTTCCAGACAGCAGAGCTACGGATCTAAACCCGACAACTTCTTGGGTTGTCTACCCAACTGGTTTTGCAGTGACTGGGGATAAGTTCGTAATCAGCGGCGGATTCAATGATTCACACTGTTTTGTTGCAACGGGAAACCTCTCTCACCTAGAGACAGGAATGTCACCTGTCAAAGCAACTTTGCAACCAAAGATTAAGCCAGTCGGCTCAGTCGATACTCCAACAATTAAGGGATTTGAATCTCAAGCTATTTCTCCAAAACTTCCATTGTTCTGGTGGGAAGCTAAGCACCACGTTATGAGTCCAGGAATTCACACCCAGCGATTCCAGTCTGGAAACTTCGGTGACGAGGCTTCAGAGCAGCTGGTTGCAAAACTAACGGGAGGAAAGCCACGCCCTAATCTTCCTGGTGAAAGAAAACTTCTTGCCATTGGTTCTGTCTTACACAGGGCAAACAGCGGAGATATCGTTTGGGGTTCAGGTCTCAAGTCAGCTAACGCTCTAGATACTCACCCCGGTGGAGATATCTTGGTCACTGCGGTTAGAGGCCCGATGACTCTAGATGTTCTAAAGAAAGCAGGTTGGGACACCAGCCGCGTTACAGAAATGTTTGACCCAGGTGTTCTAATGCAGTATCTGTGGGCTAACGAGGTTAAGAAGCAGCCAGCAAGCGCTAATCAATCTCGAGGCAGGATCAGAATTCTTCCTCACTTTAGAGATGAGATTGTCTTTAAGCGTTGGCATCACGAATTAGTTGACAGCTTTATCTCCGCTGACAACGATCCACTTACTGTTCTAAAGCAGATGATTGGTGCAGAGATTGTTTACTCTTCATCCCTCCACGGAATTATCTTTGCTGAGAGCTTAGGTATTCCTGCAATTTGGCTTGACTCACCGGGTAAAGAAGGTCACTTCAAGTATCTGGACTATTACGCCGGAACAGGCCGAAACGGCATCAAAGCAGCTGCAAACCTAGGTGAGGCTATGAAGATGAGCCCACCAGAACTTCCTACTTTTGACTATGAAAAGTTGCTCGCTACTTTCCCTGCAAAGGAAATCGAAGAACTAAAGAACAACTCAAGACCTGGAGTTGAGGATTTACTTTGGGCAGCACACGGAGTAAAAGACTTTGACCGCAAGTTTGATATCGGTTTCTCCTCTGAAATGGAAAACCAACCAGAGGCAACATGGGTTAAGGGTAACTATGGTGCTTTCACCATCATGCCTATGAGCCTCGGACGCCCTTACGGCTCTATCCGAGTTCAACTTAGAAGCTGTGACACCAGATTGAGTGGAGGTAGCCAGCAGGTTACAGTAACCACCTCAGCAGGCAGCCAAGCAACAGTGAACTGGTCCAGCGGAGACATGAGAAACAAAGAAGTTGTTCTACCAATTGACTCACAGTCAATGTCTAAGGGCCTAACCATTCACCTAGCTGCTGCTAAGAGCGGGCCTCAGTTGAGCTGGAAAAACCCAACCAGGTTTGGGTCTGTCGGAGTTGTGAGCATCAGAACTAACTAGCCACGAGAAATCTGTAAAGGTTGACAGAGTATTTTGTTTACCTTTTGAGAATAGAATCCTGACGGGGTGATTTACCTCGTCCACCTTTATCAAAGTGAGGTTCTGAATATGAAAAAATTTATAATTGCGCTCCCTGCAGTTTTGGCACTGTCTGCGTTCGGCAGCATCGCATCGGCAAAACCGCCTACCTCCGTCGTTAGTGTTTACGCAACAACAGCTGTTGGTTCTTCCAACTACGACGCTGACCCTAATGAATACAGTGCGAGCAGGGCCACCGGTGCGCCTGCCACCGATGGTGGTTGTGCTGACGTTGCAGACTCCTGGGCGACTCTAGAGGAGAATGAAGTGGCAACACTGACTTTGTCCTTTGACCGCGCTCTATTCCCAACCCAGGTAAAGATTTGGGCTAACGTGGACCCTCACGCCGTAACTAAGGTGGAAACTCTCTCAGGATCTAGCTGGACTACAGTGTTTACCAGAACCGTTGAGGATGCAAATGTTCTGGGTGGCGACTGCAGTGCAACTCCTAGAGTTCCAATGACACTCGATTCTGCTGCTGCAGTTGCAAGTGGTAATTCCTGGCCAAGCAAATCTGTTACGCAGGTTAGAGTCACAGTCGACCAAAGCACTCTTGCGAACTGGACCGGTGAAATTGACGCCGTTCAGTTAGTCGGAACTTCAGGTTCTGCCGGTTCTGCAATCAAGCAGACCTCAGTGGCCACTATTTCAGGTAAGGACAAGGTCGGGCAGAAGCTCACTGCAAACCCTGGTAAGTACACAGGCTCTCCTGCGCCGACTTACAGCTACCAGTGGTACGCCTGTTCAAAGAACGTTCCTAACGCAAGAGTTTCAGTTCCTTCAGTTTGTAGCAAGATCGAAGGAGCTACTTCAAGCTCCCTGACTCTAGCAAGCGCACAGGTTGGAAAATTCATTAGTGTTTCAGTCACTGCCGCTAATGGGGTAGGGGCAAGCATTGTTTCATTCACCAAGAGCGGTGGAAAAGTAGTAAAGAAGTAATTCCAAGAGATTATCTGCCCTCAGCCGTTTGTTCGGCTGGGGGCAGATCTCTTTAGGGGGCTAGCGATTGCCTGACCCGATAGAATTGAAAGACCAGCCAAACTTGGCGCTCAAGAGCACCAGTTGTGGCAACAAACCAGCCCTCGTAGCTCAGTGGATAGAGCAAGAGCCTTCTAATCTCTTGGTCGTAGGTTCGATTCCTACCGAGGGCGCTCGTTCAAGGTGACCTCTCAAGCCAAATACAGTTGTTTACTGTTAGGGGCCCTGCAGAAAATATCTCTTATTCTGTGCTCATGATGAATCCTTTGAAAGCACTCCTACCTAAGGACCCAAAGACTTATTTGGGATACCGCGTTGTGAGGGTAATTACCCTCGTCTTTCTACTGATTGTTGTAGTTCGAAGCTTCATACATTTGTTTTCTCCAGACGGTGGAGCACAGAGCATAGCTGGCATAGACACCAGTGTTGCAGGAGGCATCAACATCATCGCCATTTTTCACCAGTGGGGTGCTATTCAACTACTTCTGGTTCTAGTGCTCATCACCCTGTTTTTCTCCTACAAGGGCCTTACCTCATTGGTAATCCTGTTTTTGAGCTTGGATGCACCATTGCGTTCAGTAGCAGGACTGATGGGAAAGGTAGAGAGTACCCAGACTCCACCGGGAGAAGCCTTGAACTGGCCAGCCTTTATATTTTTACTGTTGCTGTTCATTGCTTCATTGTTGAAGAACCCGAGTCAGAAAGC
>JBEAMR010000089.1:0-6331 GCA_041165845.1 Actinomycetota bacterium
GTAACTGAATGATTGAGTCACGTGTGATACCTCGAAGAATGGTTCCATCCAAAGAAGGCGTCACTACGTGACCGTCTTTGTATACGAAGAAGACGTTCATGCCACCGAGTTCTTCGATCTCCGTGTGAGTTGCTGCATCAAGGAAGAGCACCTGAGAACAGCCGTTCTCATATCCTTCGTTCTGAGCTAGCAAGCTTGCAGCGTAGTTACCGCCGGTTTTAGCCTCACCAGTTCCATACTTAGCTGCTCTTGCAGAATCAAGAGCAATCCAGATAGAAACTGGCTTTAGCCCACCGGTGAAGTATGGGCCAACTGGAGATGCAATAACTCGAAACTCTGCACGATGAGCTGCTCTAACACCTAGGAAGTTCTCCGCAGCAATCTCGAATGGGCGGAAATACAAAGTTTTTTCGTTTACAGGTTTTGGGACCCAAGCTCCATCAACTGCAATCAGTTGTCTCAGGCTTTCAACAAAGAGTTCGATTGGTAATTCAGGTAGCGCCATGCGGTGAGCAGACTTTTGTAATCTTGCTCCGTTGGCTTCTGGTCTAAAGGTGTGAATAGAACCATCCTGGTGACGGTATGCCTTGATACCTTCGAAGATTTCTTGCCCATAGTGAAGCACTGCACTTGATGGGTCGAGCAACATTGGACCGTACGGTTCAACTCTGGCATTCTGCCAGCCACCTTCTTTAGTCCACTCAATAATGATCTGGTGGTCAGTGAAGTTCACACCGAAGGCGGGGTTTTCTAAAATTGCCTCACGCTCGGAATCGGGAAGTGGATTACTAGATCTGGTTACCTTGAATTCCATTTTCTTCCTCTTCTATAGTTGAGCAAAAATACTTTGAGCGATTTCAGCTGTAGTGCGCTTAGACTCTCCACGAGTGGCAAGGTCTGCAGCAACTGCTCTTTCAATTCTTGCCGAAGCAACAGGGTTGCCTAGGTGATCTAGCAACATCGCTGCAGAAAGAATTGCAGCTGTTGGATCAGCAATACCCTTGCCTGCGATATCAGGAGCTGAACCGTGAACAGGTTCAAACATTGAAGGGAATGCTCCAGTTGGGTTGATGTTTCCTGAAGCAGCGACTCCAATGCCACCACCGATAGCAGCGGCTAGGTCGGTCAAGATATCTCCAAATAGGTTGTCTGTAACAATGACGTCAAATCTGGATGGGTCAGTGACTAAGTAAATGGTTGCTGCATCAACGTGTTGGTAATCAACCTTCACTGCAGGGAATTCTTTAGCAACTTCATCGACAGTGCGCTGCCACAACCAACCAGCATTTACTAGCACGTTGTGCTTGTGCACAAGGGTTAGCTTCTTACGGTCACGGTTAGCTGCAAGTTCGAATGCGTATCGAACTGTTCGCTCAACACCAAAGCGAGTGTTTACTGAAGTCTCGTTTGCAACTTCATTCTCGGTGCCAACACGGATTGATCCACCGTTACCAACATAAGCACCTTCAGTACCTTCACGGACAACAACAAAGTCAACTTCACCTGGATCTGACAGAGGTGAAATAACTCCTGGGTATAACTTGGTAGGTCTTAGGTTGATGTAGTGGTCAAAGCTGAATCTAAGTTTTAGTAGTAGTCCACGTTCTAGAACACCGGAAGGAACGCTTGGGTCTCCGATAGCACCAAGCAGAATCGCATCGTGTTCAGCAAGGGATGCCATATCGGCATCAGTAAGGATTTCACCGGTGGCGTTGTATCGTCTAGCGCCAAGGTCATATTCCTTAGTGACGAACTCAACCCCAGAGCCACGCGTAGCTAGGTGAAGCGCTTCTAGAGCTAGGGCTGTGACCTCAGGGCCAATGCCATCCCCTCCAATAACGCCAATATTTATCTGCTCAGTCACTTGGATTCTTTCAAACTCGTTTAGTACAACTTTACTTCAGCAGCACTACTGTCCTCGCTTAGCCAGCAGAACCAGAGTGGTAGAGGGCTTTAGCCCTTCCTTGGTCTGGATCTGCCCTTCGCGGTTCTCAAGGACTTGGATCTCAAGCCCAGTTCCCTCAAGAGCTTTAGTAATGGTCTCAACATTAGGCAAGACATCAGGGTCTCTTGGACCACCGAAGCCACCTGTGAGGTTATCTCTTGAATGCCAAACCCCCATCAGGTGACCGCCTTCAGCCACATGGCTAGCCAAGCGTCTGGCTGCAATTTCAAGCTTTGCCTCTGGAATCTGGAGATAGGCAATGACTGCTAACTCAACTGGGCTTACCGAAGGTTCAAACTCCAAAGCATCAGCACAGTTGGCTGAACAAAGTTCAGCAACTCCTTCTTCTTTGGCAAAGGCTAGATATTTATCTAGAGCTTTTTGCGAGAAGTCGATGTTCTCAACTTGCCAACCCTGTTTGGCTAACCAAACTGCATTGCGACCCTCTCCACCGGCTAATTCAATTGCTCTTCTGTTTCCTGAAGCCTTGAGATCACCGCAGAGCTCAACAACAAACCGGTTAGCTACCTTGGTATAGATGAACTCATTGACTGAATACTTTTCGTCCCAGTAGTTAGCATCCATTACTTGCCAATGCCGATTGGAAGGACGTTTAGCGCATCTTCCAAGCTTCCCAAGTTGGTTATGTCACTGATCCCAATTGAAATTAGGTCAGCGGCAGCCGCAGTCGCCTGATCGCTATTTTCCCCGTAGACAAGATACTTATCTGTCTTGATTAGGGAAGTTGAGTTGGCTAAGAAATCAAGTGATGAATAGTCGATGTTAATCGCTCCTGCTATGTGAGACTTTCTAAACTCCGCTGGTGTTCTGACATCAATAATCCCTGCCACGTCCGAGACATCCAGTTTTGCTGGAGCGCAGCCAGCTAAACCTGCGATAAGCGAAACTGCCAGAACAGCAGTAAACGAATTTCTAACTCTGCTCATAATCTTCCTTTGCTAATCCCCTAAACCAAGGATAACTAAACTAGTTAGGAGAAGGAGTAATACATGGCAACCGAAGTAAGCATTGAAGAACTGGCTGATGTTATTGAACACGGCGGTTTTGTTCTAGACGTTAGAGAAGACGACGAGTGGGCTGAGGGCCATGTTCCTAATGCACACCACATTCCAATGAATGACGTTGCCAACCAGGTCGACAAGCTAGACGATGGAGCAAGAATCTTCATCATCTGTCGTTCAGGTGGAAGATCAATGACCGTTGCTAACTACCTAGAAGCACAAGGCTTTGACGTTGTTTCAGTTGCTGGAGGAACCCAAGCTTGGATTGCTTCTAACCGCGCACTATCTTTTGACGCTTCGCTTTAGCGTTGAAATTATTGCAGCCTGCCCTATCTGAAGCAGCATGGCAATCGCAATTATGTTGTCATATGCATTAAGCGCCCACATACTCTCAGTCGTCGCAAAAATGACGTCGCTGTCGACGTAGTAGCGTTTCTGGTTGACAAATTTTTCGACATAGTGGAGAACAGTCAACACAGAAAATACTGTCAAAGCGATTATTACGAAGATAGACTTCCAGCCATTTCTGGTGAATCTTCCGTGTCGAATGTATTTACGGACTACAAAAAGACAGAAAAATGCGCCATAGAAAAAGAATGCATTTGTTAATGAAAATACAATGGAATCCGGCCATCCGTAAAAACCTGGAATTGTGCTAAGTATCTGATTAAACCAACCCACCGCTATAGCAGGAACGCTTTTCCCCATTCCCTCATTTCGAACACCCACTTCAAAAATTGAAGCGCACGTGGTCGCCACCAGCAGAATCTTGAAGCTTATTGAATAGGCAAAGAATTTCACCTTGACAACTCCCCCTTCCCTTTTTTCAAAGGTCACAAATCCAAGCTTTCCTAGTCGAACTTTAGGTCAATAGCCTTTAGAACATCAGCCTCAATAGCAACACGAACTTCTTCAAGTACGTTGGCTGCAACCGGTGAATCAACAGTGATAACTGAAAGTGCTTTACCGCCCTTAGAGTTACGAGCAATCTGCATCGCAGCAATGTTGATATTGTTCTCAGCAAATGCTTTACCGTAGACAGCAACGATTCCTGGTCTATCTGCATAAACCATCAATACTAGGTGTTCTGCCATAGCAAGTTCAACGTCGTATCCGTTGATGTTCACGATCTTCTGGTGAAGCTTGGGTCCAATAACAGTTCCTGAAACAGATGCTGATGTTCCATCAGAAAGGATTGCCTTAATGGAAGTTACGTTGCGGTATTCCTCGCTGTGTGAATCAACTGAGAGCTTAACTTCAACTCCCCTAGCTTCTGCCATCAGCGGTGCATTCACATAAGAAACCTGCTCAGTAACGGCGTTCTGGTAGAAACCCTTTAGAGCAGCTAGCTTCAAAACTGAAACATCTTGTGATGCAATCTCTCCTCTAACTTCAACTTCAATTGCAGTTACGTTGCCGCCTGAGATACCAAAGAGCAGCTGGCCCATGTTCTCCATCAGTGCGATACCAGGCTTTACAGATGCATCGATAACTCCACCTGCAACGTTCACTGCATCTGGAACAAGATCTCCAGCAAGAGCAAGTCTTACGCTCTTAGCAACTGAGATACCGGCCTTCTCCTGGGCTTCATCAGTTGATGCACCTAGGTGAGGGGTGACAATGATGTTTTCAAGTTCTAGCAGTGGTGAACCTGTTGGTGGTTCATTCAAAAACACATCAAGACCAGCACCAGCAATACGGTTTGACTTCAGTGCAGCATAAAGCGCATCTTCGTCGATGATGCCACCGCGAGATGCGTTAACGATACGAAGTGTTGGTTTAGCAATTGCAAACTCTTCGGTTCCAATAAGTCCTGTTGTCTCAGGGGTCTTTGGAATGTGAATAGTTACGAAATCTGATCTCTTCATCAGCTCTTCAAGAGAAACCAGTTCAACACCAATCTGTTCAGCACGGGCTGCAGTCACATAAGGGTCATAGCCAATTAGGTTTGCCTCGAAACCAGCAAGTCTCTGAGCAACCAGAGTTCCAATGCGACCGAGACCAACAATTCCAATGGTCTTCTCATACAGTTCAACACCGGTGAACTTTGAACGCTGCCACTTACCAGCCTTGAGTGATGCGTTTGCATCCGGAACAAAGCGAGCAAGAGAAAAGATGTGAGCAATGGCGAGCTCTGCAGCTGAAATCACGTTAGAAGTTGGAGCGTTCACAACCATTACACCGGCAGCAGTTGCTGCCTTGATGTCTACGTTGTCTAGACCAACACCAGCACGAGCAATAACCTTCAGGTTTGGTGCGTGAGCGATGGCTTCTGCATCTACCTGGGTAGCAGATCTGACCAAGATGGCATTTGCTGTTGCAAGTTCTTTTAGAAGAGCAGCTCTGTCGGTTCCATCTACGTTACGAACCTCGAAGTCAGGGCCAAGTGCCTCAACGGTCGCAGGTGAGAGTTCTTCAGCAATAAGGACTATTGGTTTAGACAATGTTGTATTCCTAGTGAATTAGGGGGAAAGTTTTTAGGCTGCACCAGCGAAGCGTAAGTCCATCCTACCGAAGCCTGACTTAGTCTTAAGCGGTGACCGAACTTGTCTTCTTCGCAGCCATCAGTTCAGATGGCTTTCTTGCTGGCCCCGACGGGGATATGTCCTGGGCTGAGAAGTATTTAGCCTCAGGCGAAGACTACGGATACTTTGAGCTAGTGAGCCACTCAACAGCCATCCTGATGGGTAGAGCGACCTTTGACTTTGAGATAGAGAACGGGGTTCAGGGTCCAAGGCCCCTCCCCACCTACGTCCTAACCCACATCCCAGAGTTCTACGAAGATGTCCTAGATGAGAATGTCTTCTTCACCGGCGGGGACATCTCTCAGGTAGTTGAACTTGTCAAACTAAAGCACCCAGGACGAGTATTTGTAGTTGGTGGAGCAGATGTTGCTAACCAGCTTCTGGAACACAACCTGTTGGACACCATGAGACTCTTTGTCTGCCCTGAAGATCTAGGTTCTGGAACACAAGCATTCAAAGACGACACTGCCTATAACAACTTCACCCTGGTAGATGAGAAACAATACGCCTCAGGAATTGTTGAAGAGGTTTATAAAAGAACCACTTAAAGCAATAACCCCACCTCTCGGTGGGGTTATTGAGTAAATCTTTAGCGAGCAGCTTTACCTTCTTGGTACTCATCTGAGTTCTTGATCCAAGAGAAAAGCTTACGTAGGCCACGACCAACTGCTTCGATTGGGTGTGCTTCACCTTTAGCTCTAAGCGCTAAGAACTCTGGAGCTCCTGCATCCTGGTCTGCTACGAAACGGTTAGCGAAGGTGCCATCCTGGATGTCGGTTAGAACATCGCGCATGCGCTCCTTGACCTCTGGGCCAATCACGCGTGGGCCAGAAATGTAG
>JBEAMR010000090.1:0-34325 GCA_041165845.1 Actinomycetota bacterium
GGTAAGACTACGACCATCGGCAAGCTAGCTAACTGGTTGGTTCAGGGTGGGGCGAAGGTAACACTCGGCGCAGCTGATACATTTCGTGCTGCTGCTGTTGAACAACTTGCTACCTGGGCACAGCGTAGTAATTCAGAGATTGTGAAGCCAACTACCGAAGGTCAGGAACCTGCATCAGTTGCCTACCAAACAGTCGAGAAGGCAATCTCCTCTGGTGCAGATATTGCAATTGTTGATACCGCAGGACGTTTGCAGAACAAGCAGGGTTTGATGGATGAGCTGGGCAAGATCCGTAGAGTCATCGAGAAGCAGACTCCGATCAGTGAAGTCTTATTAGTTCTTGATGCAACCACTGGGCAGAATGCTCTAACTCAAGCCAAAGCCTTTGCAGAGGTGGCTCAGGTCACAGGTATCGTGCTGACCAAGCTTGATGGAACAGCCAAGGGTGGAATTGTCTACGCTATCCAGGAGCAACTGAACCTACCGATCAAGCTGGTTGGTGTTGGTGAGGGTATTGATGACTTTGCTTTCTTTGACCCGCAGGAATTCGCTACTGGCCTAGTTGGCTAGGCTTAGATTCGACCTAGGAGTTTTACGTGTTTGGCAATCTATCTGATCGTTTAGTTGAAACGTTCAAGAATCTACGCAGCAAGGGAAAGCTCTCCGCTGCTGACATTGACGCCACCCTTCGCGAAATAAGAAGAGCACTTCTAGAAGCAGACGTAGCCCTTGAGGTTGTTAAGAACTTCATTGCTGCAGTTCGTGAACGAGCACTTGGTGATGAAGTTTCTAAAGCTCTCAACCCAGCTCAGCAGGTAGTCCAAATTGTTAACGAAGAACTAGTGCAGATTTTAGGTGGTGAGCAGAAGCGTCTTAGCTTTGCTAAGAACCCACCGACAGTAATCATGCTTGCTGGTCTTCAAGGTTCAGGTAAAACTACTCTTGCTGGAAAGTTAGCTAAGTGGCTAAAAGACCAAGGTCAGACACCAATACTTGTTGCCTGTGACCTGCAGCGACCAAACGCAGTTAACCAACTTCAAGTACTCGGTGATTCAGTTGGAGTTCCAGTTTTTGCACCGGAGGCAGGTAATGGTTCTGGTAATCCGGTAACTGTTGCTAAGGATGCGATCAAGCACGCACAGCAGAAGCAGTACTCGGTTGTCATTGTTGACACCGCAGGTCGTCTGGGGATCGATGAAGAACTAATGACTCAGGCGAGAGATATTCGTAAGGCAACTGATCCTGATGAAGTGCTCTTTGTTATTGACTCAATGATTGGTCAAGATGCTGTCAACGTAGCCAAGGCTTTCGAAGATGGTGTTGGCATTACCGGTGTTGTCCTTACCAAGCTAGATGGTGATGCAAGAGGTGGTGCTGCGCTCTCTGTTGCACAGGTCACCGGTAAGCCAATTGTCTTTGCTTCAACCGGTGAATCACTTGATGCCTTTGAACCTTTCTATCCAGATCGCATGGCTTCTCGTATTTTGGATATGGGAGACATCCTTACCCTGATTGAGCAAGCTCAGAAATCATTTGATGAAGAGCAGGCCATGGAGATGGCTCAGAAACTTGCCAAGGACACCTTCACCCTTGAAGACTTCATGGACCAGATGCAACAGCTCAAGAAGATGGGCTCCATCAAGAACATGCTGGCCATGATGCCAGGAGCTGGAAAACTTCGTTCTCAGCTGGATAACATCGACGAAAAAGAGATTGACCGAACCGAAGCCATCATTCGTTCCATGACACCTAAGGAACGCAGGGATCCAAAGATTCTGAATGGCTCTAGAAGACTTCGTATTGCTAAGGGTTCGGGTATGACCGTCACCGATGTGAACTCACTGGTGAACCGTTTTGAGCAGGCTGCCAAGATGATGAAGACCATGGCTAAAGGTGGAAACCCAGGCATTCCTGGAATGCCTCAGGGGATGCCAGCTTTTGGTGGAGCAGGCTCACAGGCTAATAAAAACAAAAAGGCTAAGGCTAAAAAGGGTGGCAAGTCAGGTAACCCAGCAAAGCGCGCAGCTGAAGCTGCTGGTTTGCCAACGCAGAACCCCAAAGAACCTGGTTCAGGTTCTGCTTTTGGTCTCAAATAACCCGTAGTTGGTTGCTCGAGCGAAGTATTTCTGGCACAATAGACAAGTTGCCTGCAGTTTGACCCTCTAACCAAACTGAAGAGGCAACCCCATAGAGCTTGAATACCGAGTGTGCCCCCACGCTCACGGTTGATCGTTCGCCCCAATTCATAAAAACAGGAGCATTGTGGCTGTAAAAATCCGCCTAAAGCGTCTCGGGAAACTGAAGTCGCCTCACTACCGTATCGTCGTTGCAGATTCACGCACCAAGCGTGATGGTCGCGCAATCGAGGAGATCGGTCGTTACGTACCAACCAACGATCCATCAATCATTGAAATCAACTCTGAGCGCGCTCAGTACTGGCTTTCAGTTGGCGCTCAGCCAACCGAGCAGGTAGCAGCTTTGTTGAAGCTAACCGGTGACTTCCAGAAGTCAAAGGGTGACGCGACAGCAAAGAACACTGTTAAGCCTCAGGTTGCTAAGGACGCTTTCGTAGCAGACACCAAGAAGAAGCCAGTTCTTAAGCCTCGTGAAGAGATCGTTCTTAAGAAGGAAGCTGACAAGGCTGCAGAAGACGTAGTCGAAGCAGTTGTCGAAGCTGCTGTTGTTGAAGGCGCACTAGAGGACGTAGTTGAAGCTGCAGCCGAAGTTGTTGCTGAAGAAGCAGTTGCTGAAGTAGTTGAAGAAGCTGCTGCAGAAGTTGTCGAAGAGGTAGCTGTTGAAGCTGCACCAGCAGAAGAAGCAGCGGAAGCTGCTGCTGTGCAGGATGAAATTGCAGAAGGTTCTCCTGTAGAAGAGCCTGCTAAATCAGAAGAGGCCTAGTCGTGCTTGCCGCTGCGCTCGAACACCTGGTTAAAGGAATTGTGGATCATCCTGAGGATGCCACCGTCACTGAACGCTCTACCAATAGAGGAGATTTGCTAGAGATTCACGTTCACCCTGACGATCTTGGCCGCGTGATCGGGCGCAACGGACGCACCGCTAAAGCACTGCGCACCATTATTAACGCTCTTGCCGATGGCAAGAAGGTGCGCGTAGACGTAGTAGATAACGATTTCTAGTAAGACTAGCCTTCGGGTCGGTCGGTTACTTAAGGCCCACGGCCTAAAAGGTGCTATCAAGCTGGAGCTGTACACAGATGCTCCGAATGAACGTTTCGTTCCTGGCGCAACCTTTGAACTTCAAGTTCCAGATTCCTCACCTTGGTTTGGCAAGACCGTTACCGTTACTGAACTTCGTTGGTATAACTCACACCCGGTTCTATTCCTTGAAGGTGTGACAGATCGCACTCAAGCTGAATCGCTCATCAAAGCAATCCTTCTTGTTGAACAAGATCTAACCGAAGTTCCTTCAGAACCAGAAGCTTGGTACCAACAGCAACTAGTTGGTCTAAAGGTTCTCCGTGATGGTGTTCAAGTTGGAACAGTTCTTCGCGTTGAGGATTACCCGTCACAGGACATGCTAATCATCAGAACTACAGATGACCGTGAAGTGATGGTTCCGTTTGTGAAGGCCATTGTTCCTGAGGTGAACATCCAAGAGCAGTACATCTCGGTAACCCCTCCTGCAGGTCTGTTTGAAGAACTAGAGGAATCAGGGGAGTAATCATGCGTATCGATGCGATCACCATTTTCCCTGAATACTTTGCAGCCCTAGACATTTCTCTTCTAGGTAAAGCCCAAGAGAACAAAGTCATTGACTTCAAAGCTGTTGACCTTCGCAATTTCACTCACGATAAGCACAAGACTGTAGACGACTCTCCCTATGGTGGAGGAGCAGGCATGCTTATGAAGCCAGAACCTTGGGGTGAAGCCCTCGATGAAGTACTAAACCCTGATGGTTCAACAGTGTTGATTGTGCCTTCTCCTGCCGGTGAACTTTTCAAGCAAGCAACCGCTCAAGAATTAGCTCAAAAGGAACACCTAGTCTTCGCCTGTGGCCGTTACGAGGGTATTGACCAGAGAGTCTTTGACTGGGCTAAAGACAAGGCAGAAGTCAGACTTATTAGCCTTGGCGACTATGTCCTAAACGGTGGGGAAGTTGCTTCCCTTGCCATGATTGAAGCCATTGCAAGGCTAATTCCTGGGGTTATCGGCAATGCCGAGAGCCTGGTTGAAGAATCGCACAGCGATGGTTTGCTTGAGTATCCGAGCTATACCAAGCCTGCCGTTTGGCGAGATTTAGAAGTTCCAGAGGTGCTTAGAGGCGGTAATCACGCTGAGATTGCTAAGTGGAGACACGAGCAGTCGGTAGCCAGAACCAAGGCTGTTAGGCCAGATCTTCTGCCCTGACATTGCCCTAAGGCTTTATCTATGGCAAGATAGTGAAGTTGCCTAAAACAAGCTCTGCCGCAGGGGAGCACAGCAACATAAGACACTAAATTACCCGTTATTGACCTGCGCGCAAGAACAGAAGGCAGATACAAAATGCAGATCCTAGATTCAGTTGATGCAGGAAACCTAAAGTCAGACATTCCTGAGTTCCGCGTTGGTGACAACGTCAAGGTCCACGTAAACATTATTGAAGGTAACCGTAGCCGTGTTCAGGTTTTCCAGGGCGTAGTTATTCGCCGCTCAGGTGCCGGTGTCCGCGAGAGCTTCACCGTTCGTAAGGTTTCTTTCCAGGTTGGTGTTGAGAGAACTTTCCCAGTTCACTCCCCAGTTATCGAAAAGATTGAACTAGTCAGCCGTGGTGCTGTTCGTCGTGCGAAGCTTTACTACCTACGCGATCTACGCGGTAAGAAGGCGAAGATTCGCGAGAAGCGCGACAACCAGGCTCAGGCTTAGTAATTCAGCCGGCTCACAGCCAAAACGCTTAGCCTATTGTCATGGCAAGAACTGAGAGAGCACCTAGATGCCCATTCAAGGCTTTTAGGTTGAGACTGAGAAAACTAAAAAGCAAAAACGCTTTTCTGGCGTTCTTCCTCGACACAATCATCATTCTTGCATCGGCTTTACTAATTTCATTCCTGATTAAGTCATACCTGCTGCGCTCTTTCTATATCCCATCAGGTTCAATGTTTGACACTCTTCAGATCAATGACCGCATCGTGGTTAATGAATTAGTTCCAAATGTTGTTCCACTTGAACGTGGAGATGTTGTGGTCTTCAAAGATCCAGGTGGATGGTTATCTTTCCAACCTGAAAAGAAGCCAACTACAACTCTCGGACAAGTTAGCGAATGGTTGCTCTCTGTCACAGGGCTATCTTCACCGGATAACGATCAGCACCTAGTTAAGCGTGTGATCGGTAAGGGTGGCGATCACGTCGTTTGCTGTGATTCCAACAAGAGAATCACCATAAACGGCGCACCTATCGATGAGCCTTATGTTGCCGAAGGCTCTGAAGCTTCTAGAACACCTTTTGATGTTGTAGTTCCTAAAGGTTCATTCTGGGTAATGGGAGATAACCGCGGTAACAGCGAAGACTCCCGCTATCACCCAGATGCACCAGGCAAAGGTTTCGTAGCTTCAAAGTATGTTGTTGGTCGAGCATTCATAATCTCTTGGCCGTTCTCACATTTCACCTGGCTGGATAATTACGCAGATGTCTTCAAAAACGTCCCAGCTCCCAAGCCTTAGCTTCGAGCAAACCTTCTTTGATTCCGGCATCAGATTCGTGATCGGGGTTGACGAAGTTGGTCGTGGATCCATTGCAGGTCCAGTCGCAGTTGGCGTTGCATTACTGGATGTTCAGATCAACTCTTCTGGCTGGCCAGAGCAACTTAGAGATAGCAAACTAATCAGCGAAAAGACTAGGGAAACCATATTCCAAGATGTTTCCAATTGGGTAAGGGGATGGGCTGTGGGCATGGCCAGTGCCCTGGAGATTGAAGAGCATGGAATTGTTCATGCTCTAGCTCTAGCTGGATCGCGAGCATTAGAGGAACTGCTAGAAGAGTCTTCACTTAGATCAGAGCTTGCCGCCAATGGAGTTCAACTAATACTCGACGGTTCACACAACTGGCTAGGCCCTAAAGCCATGGGGATACCTGTTTCCACTAAGACCAAGGCAGACCGAGACTGTGTGAGTGTTGCTTCCGCTTCTGTGCTTGCCAAGGTAACCAGAGACCGGCTCATGGTTGAACTAGATCAAACCCACCCAGGCTACGGATTGGCCTCAAATAAGGGTTACGCATCTGCAACTCACATCTCAGGACTCAAAGAACTAGGGGTATCCCCAATTCACCGCACAAGTTGGCTTTCAAGGATTATCTAAGGTTAGACTTTTAGGCACATGGACGAGAACGAATTTGACGATTACGACCGCGAGGCTGAATTAGCCCTATTCCGCGAATATCGCTCAGTGGTAGATACCTTCCGATTTGTTATTGAAACTGAACGCAGACTCTATCTAGCGAACGAAGTTGAGTTCAAAAGAATCGACACTGACACAGACTTCTACTTCGAATTAGTAATGACAGATGTCTGGGTCTGGGACATCTATCGCACAGACCGCTTCGTGAAGAATGTTAGAGTTCTCACCTTCAAGGATGTCAACATCGAAGAGCTAACTGGTAAAGCATTTGACATCCCTAAGGAACTAACAGTCGGCGAATAAAGCCGCTTCTCCACAGCGCCAAAACAAAACTCACCAAAAACTCTTCCCAACCTAAATACTTCTTTGGGTGAATCACTCCAACTACGAGAAACTCAAAGTCACCGAAGGTCAACTTCAACTAGCCTTCGAAGGCATAACTGATTCGAAGAACTATTTGTTCGATTTCGCCTGCGCATCTTGGTCTCTCATCTGTGAACCAGGAGACATGCTTGCTGGATTGCTCAGAGCAGAGATCAACTCGATCGAATCACTGATTCTTGTCATCAATGACTCAGATGCTGAGTCAATAGTCAAACTGCTATCTATTGATCAAACGCCTAACCTCACTAAAACTCTCACGGAATGTTTAGAGACTTGGCGAAGGAGAGTGCGACAAGCGGATGTCTTCAGGTCTTTAGAAATACTTAGAAGTGTTGGTGGAACTCTTGTCACGCCTCAGTCCTCATGTTGGCCCGAGCAATTGAATGATTTGCAACATGGAGCACCAGCTGCACTTTGGCTGCTGGGAGATCCAAAGCAATTACTAGAGCTAAGTGAATCCGTTGCAGTTGTCGGTTCGAGGATAGTGAGTGAATACGGCAAGGCTGTCACGAAAGATGTTGTGAGCACACTCGTCAAAGAGGGAAAGCCAATAGTGTCAGGTGGGGCAATTGGGATAGATGCAGTGGCCCATCAACGAACTTTAGAGCTAAAAGGTTTGACGGTTGCTGTTATGGCTGGAGGAATTGACCGGTTGTATCCAGCACAGAATCTAGAACTGTTCAAGCAAATAGCAAAATCCGGATTGATAATTTCTGAGGTTGCTCCTGGGGTCTCTCCAACCAAGTGGCGTTTCTTGCAACGCAATCGTTTGATAGCTGCTCTGTCACAGGCGACAGTTGTTATCGAAGCAGGGTTTCGATCCGGAACTATCAACACAGCAGGGCATGCCAATGAACTTGGTAGACCAGTCGGTGCAGTTCCAGGTCCCATCAACTCAGTTAGGTCTGCCGGCTGCCACCAACTAATCAAGGACGGAAGAGCACAGCTGATTTCAGTTCCAAGTGATCTAAAAGATCTCTGTGGTGAAAGTGATTACTTCGAGAAGGACTTTACCTCTCTCGGTCATTGGGAGTTACGTGCACTAGATAGTCTCGGCGATCAAGAGCGAAGCATTTCTGAGATATCTAGAGTCTCTGGACTGACAAGCTTTGAAGCAAAAACAGGGCTAAATCGTTTAGCCAAGTTGGGTTTGGCAACTCCAACCTCCAACGGATGGATGAAACGCTGAAATACGCTGTGATGTATGCAGAGTGAAATCGTCAGTCAAGCACATCGGTTCGCAGAAACCCTTGTCGCTGGTCGCGGTTACTCCAAGAACACAGTTAAGGCATATTTCACTGACGTTCTAGATTTAGCTGACTACTTGGAATCACAAAAAGTAACTCAGATTCAAGAAATCAATCTGGAACTACTACGTGAGTGGTTGTGGACTGTGAGCCAACGCGATTCAGCTAAGAGCACTCTTGCTCGCAAGAGCGCAGCCATTAGATCTTTCACAGCTTGGCTAGCTGCCGAAAAGTTAGTCAACGCAGATCCGGGTCAAAGACTTAAATCCCCCAAGGCCGAAAGACACCTTCCTAAAGTTGTTGCCAAAGAGTCTTTAGAAGAAGTCTTTAGCCACCTCAAGGTCTTAGCTGATACTGGGGATGCGAATGCGATAAGGGATCGCTTGGTTTTCGAGATGCTCTACGCAACTGGCTGCCGTGTTAGTGAACTCTGTTCATTGGATCTGCTTTCTGTTGATCTAGGTAGAAACATAATCAGGGTTATGGGTAAAGGTTCAAAGGAGCGAGTTGTTCCTTTTGGTTTACCAGCTAGAGATGCATTAGATAACTGGCTCAATGTTCGGACATCCCTCACACCTGCGGCGGGTGAACAAGCGTTATTGATTAACTCAAAGGGAAAGAGACTTGGCGTAAGGGCTGTCTATCAACTGGTTGCAAGTCTTCTTGTGAATACTCCAACTGGCGTTGCAGGTCCTCACACTTTGCGTCACACTGCAGCAACCCATTTGCTTGACGGAGGTGCAGATCTTCGAGCTGTGCAGGAACTCCTAGGACACGCAAGCCTGAGTACCACTCAGATATACACCCACGTGTCCGTTGAACGACTTAGAGATGGATACAAGAACGCTCACCCAAGAGCTTGATCGCCTAACGGGACTAACCGGCTAGGGGGTAGCACACCGAGCAAAGCCAGGGGAGAGAAGTATCCGGAGTCGGTTCTGGTTCCAAAGTGCAGGCAGGTGAACTCGCAGTGCCACTGATACGAGGTATCTGGTTCACACACTGTCCCGATAACATCTCCCGCCAGTACAGGTGTTCCTTCAATCAACTCTGAGCAGACTGGCTCAAGTGAAGCTCTGAAACTATGACCAAACAGGATGGTGATGGATTCTCGGTAGCCAACCTGTCCCGAGAAGCTAATCTCACCTGAAACTGGGGCAATGACTTCTGTCCCAATAGGGGCTTCAAGGTCTATCCCTCGATGACCTGCCCCATACTCGTTCAGCGGGGCTTCAAATTGGTTGATCACCTCTAGGTGACTAGCGCCAGAAACAGGCATAACTAGCGGTTCTGAGGCGACGCTGGCTGGGTTTACTGAGGAAAAGAAGGTCAGCAAGAGGAAAAAGGTCAGTTTCATGAGTCAAGATTGGTCCCTACGTTTACTTCAGGGTTAAGCCCTGTTGAAGGGGTGGAAAACCTCCCCATTCCGCTGGTATGCTGGTAACTAGCGGTTAGCCGCAAAAATCCAAGACCTAAAAGCCTGAATTTTTTGCTGTTTTCCGACTTCGCGTGTCGACTAACACACCGGTTTATCAGTCCCATAAGTTTCACGGGTGAATCGGGTGCGACACCAGGAGCATTAGACAACCGTTTATTGCTATTAACTGATCGACGCATTACTGCGTCATAAAGGAGATACTGCCATGGCAGTAGTAACCGTTCGCCAGCTGCTAGACAGCGGCGTTCACTTTGGTCACCAGACCAGACGATGGAACCCAAAGATGAAGCGCTTTATCTTAACTGACCGCGCCGGCATCTATATCATTGACTTACAGAAGTCACTAACCCACATCGACAAGGCATACGAGTTCACTAAGGACCTAGTTGCTAACGGTGGAACCATCTTGTTCGTAGGAACTAAGAAGCAAGCTCAGGAAGCAATTGCAACTGAAGCTCTTCGTGTTGGCATGCCATACATCAACGAACGTTGGTTGGGTGGTCTTCTAACTAACTTCCAGACCGTTTCAAAGCGTCTTGCACGTCTAAAGGAACTTGAAGTCATGGACTTCACTGACACCAAGAAGTCTGGATACACCAAGAAGGAACTTTTGATTCTTTCTCGCGAGAAGGTAAAGCTAGAGAAGACTCTTGGTGGTGTTCGTAACGTAACCAAGACTCCATCAGCGATCTGGGTTGTTGACACAATCAAGGAGCACCTAGCAATTACTGAAGCTAAGAAGCTTGGTATTCCTGTAATTGGAATTCTTGACACCAACTGTGACCCAGATGAGGTCACCATTGGTATTCCTGGAAACGATGATGCTATTCGTTCAGTTCACCTGCTAACCCGCGTTATCGCAGATGCAGTTGCTGAAGGTCTAAAGCTCAAGCACTCTAAGCCAGAGCAGGTTCAGCCTCTAGCAGACTGGGAGCAGGAGCTACTAGCTAGCGCTGCAGCTCAGGCTGAAGTTGCACCAGCTGTTGAAGAAGTAGTAGTAGTCGAAGAGACTCCTGCTGTTGAAACCGTAACTGAGAAGGAAGCTGAATAAGAATGGCAAACTACACTGCTGCAGATGTAAAGACTCTGCGTGAGCGCTCAGGCGCAGGAATGATGGACTGCAAGTCAGCTCTTGATGAAGCAAACGGTGACATCGACAAGGCGATGGAAGTTCTTCGCCTAAAGGGTCTAAAGGGTGTTACCAAGCGTGAAGGCCGCACCACAAGCAACGGAATCATCATTGCTCGTGTTGCAGGCAACAAGGGTTACCTAATCGAACTTGCTTGTGAAACTGACTTCGTAGCTAAGGCTGAGAAGTTCGTTGCTCTTGGTGATCTAATTGCTGATGCAATTGCTGCTGCCGGTGCTGAGACTGTTGAAGCTGGTCTAGCTGCTCCTGTTTCAGGGAAGACTGTTGGCGATGCGATTACTGACGAAGCTGCAATCATGGGCGAGAAGGTTGAACTTCGTAAGGTCTCTGTAGTTTCAGATGACAACATCGACGCTTACCTACACCGCACATCAAAGGACCTACCTCCACAGGTTGGAGTTTTGCTGGCGTTCAAGGGGTCAGATGTTGAGACCGCTCACGATGTTGCAGTTCACATTGCAGCATTCAGCCCAACTTACCTAACTTCAGCTGATGTCCCTCAGGACATCGTTGACACCGAGCGTCGCATTGCAACAGAGACTGCGCGTAACGAAGGTAAGCCAGAAGCTGCACTGGAGAAGATTGTTGAAGGTCGCGTAAAGGGATTCTTCAAGGAAAACTGCCTACTAGAGCAGGATTTCGCTAAGGACAACAAGTTAAGCGTTGCTAAGGTCCTAGAGCAGCACGGCCTAACCGTATCTTCATTCGTGAGACTACGCGTTGGTGCATAACCTAAAGCCTTAAAGTGAATTGGCTCGGTCGAAAGACCGAGCCTTTTTACTTACCGAGCCTAAACTAGGAGAGAACCAAAGTCTTTGAGAGGGATGTCATGCCATCAACCCCACGTCGTGTCTTATTGAAACTATCTGGTGAAGCTTTTGGTGGTGGCAATTTAGGTGTAAACCCAGACATCGTTTCAGGTATTGCTAAAGAGATCGCAGAAGCAGCTAAGAAGGTTGAAATTGCCGTAGTGGTAGGTGGCGGTAACTTCTTTAGGGGTGCAGAGCTCTCCCAACGGGGAATGGATCGTGCCCGTGCCGACTACATGGGTATGTTGGGTACCGTCATGAATGCACTTGCACTTCAAGACTTCCTAGAACAAGCTGGTTGCGACACTCGTGTTCAGTCAGCAATCTCAATGGCACAGGTTACCGAGCCATACATCCCTCTTCGTGCCATTAGACACATGCAAAAGGGTCGAGTAGTTATTTTCGGTGCTGGTGCCGGTCTTCCTTATTTCTCAACTGACACTGTTGCAGCTCAAAGAGCGCTAGAGATTCACGCTGAAGAAGTTCTTGTTGCAAAGAACGGTGTTGACGGAGTTTACTCAGCAGATCCGAAGAAGGATCCAAAGGCTAAGAAGCTAGAAGCTTTGACCTACCAGGAAGCTCTTGTGCAGGGACTAAAGGTTGTTGACTCAACTGCGTTTAGCCTTTGCATGGATAACAACATTCCGATGGTGGTTTTCGGTATGCAGCCTGAGGGCAACATCACTAAGGCACTACTGGGTAAGAAAATTGGAACTCGCGTAAGCGCGTAAAGTTTGAAAACAAGGAGAAAGAAATGATTTCAGAGATTCTGGCAACTGCTGGAGACAAGATGAACAAGGCTGTTGAATCAGCCAAGGAAGACTTTGCCACGATTAGATCAGGTAGAGCTAACCCAGCAATGTTCCAGAGACTAATGATTGATTACTACGGCACACCAACTGCTCTTTCATCTCTAGGCGCTATTGCTAACCCTGAGGCTAGAACAATCGTTGTGACTCCCTATGACAAGGGTGCACTTGCTGCAATTGAGAAGGCAATTAGAGATATGCCTAACCTTGGCGCTAACCCAACTAACGATGGAAACCTAGTTCGTGTCAGCCTTCCAGAGCTAACCGAAGAGCGCCGCAAAGACTATGTAAAAATCGTGAAGACTAAGGCCGAAGATCACAGGGTCGCTGTTAGAAACATTAGACGTAAGGCTAAGGACGATCTTGATGCACTCAAGAAAGACGGCCTTGCTGGTGATGATGATCTGGCTCGTGCTGAAAAAGAACTCGAAGCAGTTACTAAATCTCACGTTGACGCTATCGATGAAGCGCTAAAGCGTAAAGAGACTGAACTTCTAGAGGTTTAGTTTGACTACCGCTGAAACCAAAACCTCCAGGAGTCTCTCCCAATCAGTAATCTTTGGGTTGATTCTTGGCTTTTCGTTTCTGGGTTCAGTACTTTTTATCAAAGAACTATTTGTTGCCCTCATCGCTCTTGCCTGTGCTGCCGGAGCTTGGGAGCTCTCAACCGCACTTAGACAGAAGAACTGGTACGTTCCTAGAATTCCGGTAACTGTTGGATCTGCACTAGTCATGCCACTTGCGTACATCGGGGGAGAACTCTGGCAGTGGCTAGGAGTGCTGGCTATTGTTGCTGCACTGATGCTATGGCGTGGAGTTCAACTAGCCCTAAGTCATGCCTCTTTCAAGAGATCCTTCTCTGAAATACTTCGAGACTTTAGCGCTGCAGCCTTCGTGGTTATTTACCTTCCATTGACCATGAGCTTCGCTGCTCTGTTGATTCGTGAGCCGGCTCACGATGAGATCGTTGACGGTAAGTTTTGGATTATTACAGTTGTGGTCAGCGTGATACTAATTGACAGCAGTGCTTACCTGTTCGGAAGAAAGCTGGGTAAGCACCCAATGCTTCCTAAGGTTAGCCCTAAGAAGTCTTGGGAAGGGTTCGGGGTTTCGGTGCTGTTTGCCTTGGCAACTGCAATTGGGCTTACAGTTTGGTTACTAGAACTACCTTGGTGGTTTGGTGCTCTAATTGCAGGAGTTGTTCTGCTCTCTGCTGTTCTAGGCGATTTTGCTGAATCTCTTATCAAGCGCGACCTAGGGGTCAAGGACATGTCTTCTTGGATTCCGGGTCACGGTGGAGTAATGGATCGCCTTGACTCTATGTTGCCATCAGCGCTGAGTGGGTATCTCTTAATGATGCTTGCGAGCCGACTCTTCTAAATAGACTGCGACAATAGAGACGTGAGTTACGAATTCAGTAGAGCGGGTAAGCGCAAGCGCGGTTACGACCCAACACAGGTTAATGAGTTTTTGGTATTCGCCAGAGAGCAATTCAACAGCCCTGAGAGCACCGTTGTTTCTGCCGAATCAATCAGATCGGTCAGATTCAAGCTGGTCAAAGACGGATACAGCATCTCAGCAGTTGATGCCGCCATGGAGAAACTTGAAGATGTCTTTGCAGCTCGTGAACTTGAGCGTAGCATCAGAGTCATTGGCTTAGAGGAGTTCAATGCACTCTTTGCTGAAGGCAAAGAGCTGCTACTTACCCGCCTGTCTAGGAAAAGACGCAAGAAGTTCAAACACAGAGGATTTCCTTACCGCGGCTATAACCGTCGCCAGGTAGATAAGTTCTGTTCCCTTGTTGCAACGCACCTAGCAAATGACACAGAATTAACAGTGAAACAGGTAAGACTTATTGCATTCAAGACCCAAAGGGGAGGCTATGCCGAATACCAGGTTGATGCCTTCATTGAGAAGGTCGTTGAAGTCTTACAGAGGGAAAGCATCCTTGAGAAAGCAAGTAGCTAAAGCTCTATTTGCTTCAGTTCTGCTAGCCACCCTCGTTGGTCCTTTTGAATCAACCAACGCCGCAACAGTTCCTAAGGCAACTCAGATTCTTGCCAAGCTAGCTACCAAAGGTAGAGCTCCACAGACTGGTTACGATAGAGATCTATTTAGTGATGGCTGGGGAGACATTGGAGATTGTGACACCAGAAACTACATTCTCAAAAGAGATCTCACGAAGATAACCTTTAGATCTTCACCTCGCTGCACAGTTGGATCAGGAACCCTAAAAGACCCATACACCGGTCAGGTGATCAACTTTGTTAGAGGTGTTGGAACATCATCTGAGGTTCAGATTGACCACGTTGTTGCTGTCAGTGATGCTTGGCAAAAGGGTGCCCAGAAGCTATCCAGTAGTAAGAGATATGCCTTCTACAACGACCCACTGAACCTATTGGCTGTTGATGGCCCTACCAATCAGCAGAAGAGCGATAGTGATGCTGCCTCCTGGTTACCGCCTAGAAGGGCATACTGGTGCCCGTACGTGGCTAGACAGATAGCTGTGAAATACAAATACAACCTCTGGGTAACAAGTGCTGAGCGAGCCAGCATGGTTCGGGTCCTAAAGACCTGCCCAAACCAAGTAATTCCTAAGGGTTAGCCACCAAATCCTCTGAAAAAGGGGGTCTACGGTAAACTTGAGGGTGTTCTTGAAGGCGGTGAAGCAATGGGTAGATACGAACTAGTTCGTCCTCCGCTACGCCAACGCCTTGCACAGAAACTTATTGGGAATACCCGTTTCGGCAAGATCCTTCACCAAGATCTAGGGAAGAAGTTTCGTAACTTTGTCATGACCCTGCTGGCTTTTGCCTTTGCCGGCAGTTATGTCTTGGTCACAGTAGTTGACCCCTACGGTGGTTCAGGTTCAAGCGCTTACGCATATTTTGAAACGTCTGACGAAGAGGCTCAGTTCTTCCAATACACCACAAGCCAAACCATTAGCTATGCTCGTGGAGGCTGGGAAATTGTTACCGGTGATGAGGCAGTCCACATTGCTAACGCGGAGACCCCTCCGATTGGAACCATCCAGCAGTTCGCCTTTGACCTAGTCGCATCCTATGGCTGGGGTAGAGATCAATACTCTTGTCTGGTAGCTCTCTGGAACAGGGAGTCAAATTGGAGAGTGAACGCCTATAACTCATCCTCTGGTGCATATGGAATCCCGCAGGCTCTACCTGGCGCGAAGATGGCTTCAATGGGTGCAGACTGGCAGACCAACCCAGAGACTCAAATTCGCTGGGGTGTGAACTACATCAAGAACCGTTACCAATCTCCCTGTGGTGCCTTCGCACACTCAAACAAGTTCAACTGGTATTAGTCATGGGTAGAAACAATAAACCCAAAGGTTTCAGTCGCAGTGATGACGAAGAACCGATGGATATCGCAAGGCTAAGAGATGGAATCAAGAAGACTGTCTTCAAAAATGGAATTGAGTTCTCAGTTCAAACTACTTCGGGTAAGACCGCTGATGGCGACAAGCTCTGGAAATGTCCAGGCTGTCACCTCAGCTTCGGGCCAGGTATCTCGCACGTAGTTGTTTGGGAGAGTGCGCTAGATGTTTCAACTAGAAGACACTTTCACAATGTCTGTTGGCAGAAGTATCAGGGAAGACTTCTTTGAGCCAATTAGAAATACGTTCTTCAGTTGAACTACCGAGTAAGAGAGAACTCTTCCAACTCCATACCGAAGATGGTCTAAAACTAATTGCTGAACTTGCTCTACCTATAGATAAAGCACCGGTAGCAACATTGATCACTTTGCACCCGCTACCAACTGCAGGTGGGTTCATGGATTCACATATCTACCGTAAGGCCGCTAACCGACTACCTCAGTTAGCAGATCTTGCAGTACTAAGATTCAACACCAGAGGAACTAACTCACCGCATGGAACAAGTGAAGGTGAGTTCGATGGCGGTCGAGCAGAAGCTTTTGATGTTCGTGCTGCTGTGAAGTTTGTGACTGAGGCGGGACTACCAAATCCTTGGCTAGTTGGCTGGTCATTTGGAACTGAACTTGCATTGAAGTATGGACCTCATCATGAAGTGCTTGGAGCAATCTTGCTTTCACCCCCATTACACAGAACTTCGGAAGAAGAACTAAAGCGTTGGAACACTGTGGATAAGAAACTCGTTGCGCTAATACCTGAGCACGATGACTATCTGAAGCCTGCTGAGGCTGCAGTTAGATTCAGCATTATCCACGATATTGAATTAGTAAATGTTGATGATGCCAAACATCTCTGGGTAGGGGAGAGCGCGACTAAGCGTGTGCTTGATGAGATTACTAGGATTGTGAATCCAGCAGCCTATCCGCTACCAGAGTTCATTGCTCTATAGAAACTACTTGAGCTCCTGGTGAGGAATCCAGACCTCACGCATGATCAGCAACAGTGCTGCAGCAACTGGAATGGCCAATAGTGAACCTAGAACTCCAGCCAGTGAACCACCGGCAAGAGCTGCCACCACAATCAAAGATCCCGGAACATTTACCGTCTTGGTCATGATCTTTGGACCGATTACATAAGCCTCGATTTGGAGGTAAACGGCTAGGAAGATAGCCACTATAGCAGCGGTCTGCACCGAAGAGCTAGCCAACGTTACTAGAACAACTAGAGTCCACCCTGCCATTCCACCGATAATAGGTATTAGGACTAGCAAGAAGTCGATGAAGGCAAGAACAACCGCGAACTCGACTCCTGCTACCAGCATGGTTGTGAAGACTACTGATGCGTTTATTGAGGCTATAACTACCTGCCCCATTACGTATTTTCCAATAGAAGTGATTATTTGATCTAACAACTTAGAAACACGTGTCCTTTTGCTCTTAGCAACCAGGTTTATGCTTACACGCTTGATGCTTGGAAGTGCAGCCATGAAATACAGAGTTAGGATGAAGACCGTTAGCGCACCGATTACTCCGTTGAAGAGGGTAATACCAACCTGAACAACACCGCCAAGTAAGTTAGGCCAGTTCTTGCTGTCAACTAAATACTCGGTTGTTGAATTCAATGCTGAGCTAATTGTCCCACCAAGGTTCGAATCTGCACTCTGCACCCAAGGTAGCGAGAGAAAGTCACGAAGTAGTTCAGGCAGCTGAACAATGAACGAACTGGTTTGTGAAATCAGTGGAGGCAGGATCACCATGATCACAGTTGTGATTAGGGCTAGAAGACCAAGAACAACAATGGTGATTGCATATGAGCGCTTCTTGACTCTCTTTTGTAGAACTTGGATAAGCGGCTCTAGGCCTAGGGTAATGAAGAGTGCAGTGATGATTGAGGTGATGATTCCGGCAAGTGACATAGCAGCATTTCCTAGAGCGATTGCAGTCAGCACACCTAGTCCACCAAGTAGACCAAACTGAAATGCGTGTTGAATCCTGAAGTTAGTTGGTGCTGACATTCCCCGCTCCTAAGCTATGTCTTTATTTACCTGATCGATTACTTGTTTCAAGTTGTTGAGGTAAGTGAGGATGCCTTCTTTTTCCAAAGCAAGTTTTCTTTCTTCGCTATCAAGTTTGTGTAAGCGTTCAGCAACCTTTGTTTGGGCATCGGCTAGAACAGATCTAGCTTCGATCTCTGCAGCAGAGATAATTCCTTCTGCTTTCTCTCGCGCATCGTCAATTGTCTGCTTATTGATAGACCTTGCCCCGACCTCCAGGGTTTCTGCTTCCAGCCTTGCTGTTGCAACTCTAGTTAGGGCGGTTGAGAGCTGAGCGTTAGCGTCATCCAAATACTTCTGAGTCTGAGCGACAGCTTCTTGATACTTACGCTGATACTCCTTCTCAGCTTCAGCTCTTCTTGCTGTTAGTTCTAGATCTAGATCGATACGAGCCTGTTCTGAAAGCAAGGCCTCAGCCAGCTGTTCCTTGATTGGTTCTATTAGGTTTCGCTCAAGAATTAGTCTTCGTTCAGCAAGTACTCGATCTGATTCGGTTGCTTTGACTTCGATGTCTCGCTTAGCAGTTGCACGCATTCTCGCTACCTCTGTTGAGATTGCTCCTCGGATGCTTCCCGCCTCACGCATTGCCTCGTCGATTAGTCGCTGAGCCTGAATGTTGGCTTTAGCCATGGCCTCGTCATAATCAGTCTTGGCTGAGTTGATAATTCGGTCTGCACGGCGCTGGGCTTCAGCTACAAGTTCGTCGTAGTAAGCCTGGCCATCAGCCCTACGCTGTTCGATATCGGTCTCGATGCCAGCCAAAATCGCTACTCGCTCAGCCTCAGCGTCTGCGACTACTCGATTACCTAGATCTTCGGCTGTGCTCAGGATTTGAGCCGCTTTAGCGCCAACTCCGGCATAACTAGGGGCAGTGTTCTCGGCTAACTGCTGTTCTAGCTCAATTAGGCGATTCTGGGCCTCTCGAAGCTCCAGAGATAGCTGGTTATTGAGACCGGTAAGGTTCAGTAGCTCTTTGCGGTAGTCCTTGATAGCGTCATCTACGGCTCCACGCTCATATCCGCGCACAGCGATGGGAAACTCGGTTTCGTCGGCTGCCAAAGGTGCTCTCCTGGGGCTTCGGTAGAATAGTACGGGCTGCCCCGCACCCCAAGTTTAGCCTGAATGGAGCCCAATGCGTTTTGTTATTGCCACGGTTCTCCTAATCAGTTCCATGGTGACCTTTGTAGTGGGCCTGGCCATCAAGGGTCCATTTGAGGCTGCGGCTGAAAGCCGCCTGGCATACACAATCGAATCAACTGATCCCTACGTGCTTATTCCTCACGAAATTTTGACAAAAAATGAGGGTGAGGTATCTGTCCAGGCCTACGGTATAAAGAATGTCTTCTATGCAGACGCCAGAGAGCAGGACATCCAGTATTGGATTGGTAACTCTGACTATCTAAGACTTGGTTTGAATCCGGTTACCAACGAACCGGTAGCAGTTCCAATTAGAGCAGGGGGAACAAACGCTAGCCCAGTTGACAGTGACCTTTGGCGCAACCAACTGGTCGTCAAAACCACTTTGCTTACTAAAGTTGCAATGTTTGAAGACACTGGAGTGCTTCTTGCTGGAGATGGCTTCAACCGAGGTCCACAAAACGTCAACGTTATTTGGAAGACCGATCAACCAGTCAACTGGCCAGTAGTTCTCTTCGGACTGGGTGCAGCGATGCTTTTAGCTTCGCTGTTCATAAACTACCTAGGCTTTAGAAACATTCGTAAACTCCGAGGACCTAGACGGAGGATTCCTAAAGCACCGTCTGGGCCAAAGTATCGAAGAAGAATCAGGGCTGATGTCCCTAAGCGTGGCAGACGAGCACGAGGAAGAACTAGGTCCAAATTAGCAACCCTGCCTGTTGGCTTAATTACCGTAGCGCTGCTAAACGGCTGCGCTGGAACAGTACCGGTAGATACTGCCGAATCGCCCACAACATTTGAAAAAGTTGGGGTGGTGGTAACTGACAGCCAACTGCAGAGGATTGTTGGAGATTTAGCAACCAAGATCAAGGCTGCCGATACCGAAAAAGATTCCAAAGCTCTCGCTGTTCGAGCTGCCGGTTCGGTTCTAGAGATTCGTAAAGTTCGTTATCTACTGCAGTCCAAGAGCAAGAAGATTAAGGCTCTGCCAGACATTGTCGCCAACCCGGTAACAGTTGCGCTACCAATGCAACTTTTGGAAGATGAAACTGCTTGGCAACCTCGGACCATTATGTTAGTGACCAAGTCAGAGGAAACAACGCAGGGTCCGCAGCTAATGGTCTTGCAGCAGCGCGCCCCTAGAGAGAACTACAAACTCTGGTACCTGATAGACCTCTTACCGGGAAATACATTCCCAGAGGTCGCTGCTCAAGATACCGGTGCCCTAACAGTTGACGCCGACAACGCCTTCCTTGCCACAAAACTGGATTCGCTGCCATACAAGTATGGAAATGTTTTGAACAAGGGTACGGCGAGTAAATATGCAAAAGAATTCGATCTAAAGGCCGACAAGTTCTTCGAAGCAAGAAATGCTGACCAAAACAGCCAGAAGAAAGATCTGAAAAAAGTTCGGGCAACTATTTCTTTCCAGCATGAATTGGGTGATAAAAACATCCTTGGAATGTTGACCTTGAAATCTGGTGGATTGGTTACAGTGGCAATGACAGACACTTCCATTATCAAACCAACTGTCAGCGGTTCCGCAGTATCTGTTACTCAGGCTGAGCAAAAGATTCTGCTGAATGCACCTGGTAGCGCAACGGGATTGAGCATCAAGTATGAAAACATGCTTTTGTTCTACGTCCCCATTGCTGGCTCTAACCAGAAAATCAAACTACTAGGCGCCTCACAGGGCATATTGAGTGTAAAGGCACTGCGATGAACACCCAGAATTCAGCATTTAGGGGAGCTGTTGACCTATCAGCTCTAGCCAACAAGGTAGTTCAAGAAAAGCTTGAGCAGAGCGGTGTGAAAGTGGAGAACACCAACTCACTGAGAGTTCCAGCATTCTCTGTTGAAGCAGAAGAAGGCGTAATCCGCCAGATCATTGAACTATCCAGTGCTGTTCCAGTAGTGGTGTGTTTCTATTCCCTGGCTGATGCTTCGAGCGTTGCTCTTGCTGAGAAACTAGATCGGCTAGTACTTGCTGGTGATGGTCACTGGTTTCTAGCCAAGGTCAATGTAGTTTCACAATTGAAACTAGCCGAAGCTTTTGGTGTTCTAGAGCCTGCAACGGTTGCGATGATTCTCGCGGGGGAGCCGAAGCCGCTATTCCAAGGCGACCAAGATGAAGGTGATCTAGCTGTCTTTATGGACAAGTTGGTTGAAGTTGCCAGAAGCCAAGGTATTACCGGCCAACTAACTATTGGAGAGCCAGCTGCCCAAGAACCAAAGTTAAGTGCGGTTGAACAGGCAGCCCTTGATGCTATGGACAACGGTGATTTCAGCGCTGCTGTGAAGATCTATGAAGCAGAGCTACAAGCTAACCCAGGTAATGAACAGCTGAGTGAAAGATTAGCGCAGGTCCGTTTGGTTGAAAGAACTTACCAAGGCGATGTCGAAGCTGAACTTGCTATCGAGCCTACGGATCATTTTGCTGCAATTAGGAAAGCAGATTTCTTTCTTGCTATAGGAGATGCTGATTCTGCATTCAACCTGCTGTTGGAATGGTTTGACAAGTCGAGGACAGAAGAGAGGTCGGTCATCTCAAAGCACCTGCTTGAACTATTTGTAGTAGTCGGCAAGAACGACCCGAGTGTTATCTCAGCTCGTAAGTTATTAGCAGTAAAGATGTTCTAACGTGAGAGTTTATTTAGATAACGCAGCAACAACTCCGATTAGACCGGAGGTCCTCGAGTGTTACATCGACACTCTGAAGCTAATCGGTAATCCTTCTTCAGTTCACAGCTCTGGTCAACAGGTTAGACAAGTCTTGGAGGAAGCGAGAGAGTCACTTGCTAAATCCCTTGACTGTGACCGCAGTGAAGTTCTATTCACTTCAGGTGGAACAGAGAGTGACAACCTAGCCATCAAAGGCATCTACTGGCAAAGAAGAGACGAAGATTCCATTCGCAATGTTGTCATTACCGCGGGAACAGAACACCACGGTGTCATTGACCCAATCGAATGGTTAGAAGCGCATGAGGGGGCAGAGGTTCAACTTGTTCCAGTTAACTACGATGGTGAATTAGATCTTGCCTGGTTAGCCAAGTATTTAGAGGATAACCACAGCAAAGTCGCTCTAATTAGTTTGATGTGGGCTAACAACGAAACAGGTGTCGTGACAGACATCAAAGCCATCACAACTTTGGCTAACGCTTTTGGTATTCCAGTTCATACAGATGCAGTGGCAGCTTTTGGTCACCTGCCAACAAGTTTCAAGGAATCAGGACTTGCTGCCATGAGCATCTCAGCACACAAACTTGGTGGCCCAGTTGGCATCGGTGCACTGATTGTTTCTAGAGCGACCAAATTGGTCTCAATCATTCACGGTGGCGGTCAAGAGCGTGGCATGAGATCTGGAACCATGAACGCACCAGCAGCTAAGGCTTTTGCTTTGGCTTCCGAGATTGCAGTTGCAACCCTTGATCATGAACGAGCAAGACTTGCTGCCATCAAGGGGAATATGGTTGAGAAGGCCAAAACCATAAACGCATCTCTAGTTCTCACTTCCGAGAAGACAGAAACTCTTCCAAACATTGCCCACTTCACTCTTGCCGGAGGTTCAGGGGACTCTTTGCTGTTCCTATTGGATCAGGATGGAATCTCTGTTTCAACTGGTTCAGCCTGTCAGGCTGGAGTCAACCGCCCATCTCATGTTCTTATTGCAATGGGTAGAACTGAGGATGAGGCTAAGGGTTGTTTGAGAATAACTCTGGGTCATGAGAGCACAGAAGCAGATATTGAAGCTCTTTTGACTTCTCTTCCTAAAGCTATTGATGCCACGCTAAGGGCCGGTCTTAGTTCACAATGAGTGAGAATTAAAGCATGAAGGTATTAGCAGCAATGAGTGGTGGCGTTGACAGCGCTGTTGCTGCCGCACGCGCTGTTGAAGCAGGGCACGAAGTGGTTGGCGTTCACCTAGCTCTAAGCCGTATGCCTGGCACTCTAAGAACTGGTTCTAGAGGCTGCTGCACTATTGAAGACAGCATGGATGCTCAACGAGCAGCAAACCTAATCGGTATCCCTTACTACGTTTGGGATTTCAGTGAGAAGTTCAAAGCTGAAGTAGTTGATGATTTCATCAGTGAGTATCAGTCAGGTAGAACTCCTAACCCCTGCATGAGATGTAATGAGCGAATTAAGTTCGCTGCTCTTCTAGAAAAAGCGCTCGCTCTCGGTTTTGATGCTGTTTGCACAGGTCACTATGCAAGCCTTCTTACTGATGAAGAAGGAAACCTAGAGCTTCACAGATCTATGGCTTTAGCAAAAGATCAGAGTTACGTACTAGGAGTGCTAACTGCAGATCAACTGAAACATTCAATGTTTCCGATTGGTCATACTGCAAGTAAAGATGAGATCAGAGCAGAAGCAGCAGCCCGAGGTTTATCAGTTGCTGCTAAGCCTGACTCATACGACATCTGTTTCATTCCTGAAGGTGATACTCAAGACTGGCTAGCGGAGCGATTGGGTAGCACTGCAGGCGACATCGTTGACATGGATGGCAATGTCTTAGGTAACCACCAAGGTGCTCACGGTTTCACAGTTGGTCAACGCAAAGGTCTTCAGCTAGGTAAACCTGCAGCTGATGGTAGGCCTAGATATGTTTTGGCTGTTGACGTGAACAGTAACAAGGTTGTCGTTGGTCCTCAGCAGGCATTGGCGGTAGTTGAGCTAAGTGGAGATCGTTTCACCTGGTGTGGAAAACCAAAGGACAATGCTGAAGAGTTCTTTGACGCACATGTCCAGGTCAGGGCACACGGCGAGCAGGTTCCAGCAAAAGTTGCAGTAGTTGATGGTGCCCTAGTGATGAGACTGGAAGAGCCAATTCTCGGAGTCGCTCCTGGCCAGACAGCAGTTGTCTATCTAGGGACTAGAGTTCTAGCTCAAACCACAATTGACCGCACAGTATCTGCAGTTGATGCCTTTTCCACAGGTTCGGCGAGTGCTGGCCCTATCGGTCAGTAGCACTATTTAGGCTTGTTCAGTGCCCCATAATCCCTCAGAACGTGTTGCTTACCTAGTTGATGAAATCAACCGGCATCGTCGTGCCTACTACCAGGAGAACACTGTCCTGATCAGTGACGCCGAGTATGACGCTCTCATGCAGGAACTTGAATTACTGGAGTCAAAGCATCCAGAGTTCATTACAGGTGATAGCCCAACTCAAAGTGTCGGTGGTAATGCCAATGAAACCTTTGCTCCAGTTGAACACCTTGACCGCATGTGGAGTTTGGATAACGCGTTTGACGAAGAAGAGCTAACCGCTTGGGCTAATCGTGTTGAAGCAGATAGCTTCCTTTGTGAACTAAAGATTGACGGCTTGGCTATCAACTTGAGGTATGAAAACGGCAATCTAGTTTCAGCTGCAACTAGAGGTGATGGTGTTGTTGGAGAAGATGTCACCAACAATGTAAAAACCATCAAGCAGATCCCGCAGCAACTCAAAGGTACAGACCACCCTAAGGTTGTCGAAATTAGAGGAGAGATCTTCTTTGGTGTTGCTGACTTTGCAAAGCTAAACGAAGGTTTGGTTGCTGAAGGTAAAGCACCTTTTGCAAACCCTAGAAACTCTGCGAGTGGTTCGCTTAGACAAAAGGATTCCAGTGTTACTGCAAGCAGACCTTTGCAAATGTTGGTGCACGGTGTTGGAGCCTGGCCTGAGGCACCACTAAAGAATCAGAGTGAGTTGTATGAACTCTTGAAGAGTTGGGGATTACCAACTTCAAACAAATACAAAGTAGTTTCTAGTGTTAATGAAGTAGTTGAATACATTAACTCATTCCAAGCGAAACGTCATGAACTCGAACATGAAATCGATGGAGTTGTTGTCAAAGTTGATTCACTGCAGAAACAACGCGATCTTGGATACACAGCTCGTGCCCCTCGCTGGGCAGTTGCATACAAGTATCCACCTGAGCAAGTAAACACAAAGCTGCTGGATATTCGTGTATCTGTTGGTAGAACAGGAAGAGCAACGCCTTATGCAGTAGTTGCTCCGGTAAAGGTTGCAGGTTCAACAATTGAGTTTGCAACCCTTCATAACCAAGATGTGGTCAAAGCTAAAGGTGTTCTAATTGGCGACACAGTAGTGCTGAGAAAAGCCGGCGATGTCATTCCAGAGATACTTGGTCCCGTTGTTGAACTTCGCACAGGTGCAGAGCGAGAATTCGTAATGCCGTCAATTTGCCCTGATTGTGGGGCAAAGCTTGCTCCATCATCTGAGGGAGATGTTGATCTCAGATGTCAGAACTCAGAGCATTGCCCAGCCCAACTTCGTGAACGTGTCGCATACATCGGTTCTAGGGGAGTGCTGGACATCGAAGCGCTTGGTTATGTTGCAGCTGTTGCTCTCACTCAACCTGTTGACCCGGCAACAACACCTCTAAAGTCAGAAGCTAACTTGTTTGATTTGACGATGGAACAACTGCTACCTATCCGGGTCAAGGTACTAGATCCAGACACAGGTCTTCCAAAGTTAGATGAGAATGGCGAACCCAAGATTGTCGACTTCTTTAGGAAGAAGGGCAAGAAGGGGGATACCGAAGATGTCCCTGCTGAGGTTGCCATCAAACTTCTAAAGAACCTTGAAGAAGCAAAGACCAGACCGCTTTGGAGAATCATCGTTGCCTTCTCAATTAGGCACGTTGGGCCTGTTGCAGCGAGATCTCTAGCCAGTCACTTTGGTTCGATCGACCGCATCTTTGGAGCAACCGAAGCTGAACTTTCCGAGGTTGATGGTGTTGGACCTATCCTTGCAAAATCTCTCTTGGATTGGATTCAGGTCGATTGGCACAAGAACCTTGTTGAGGACTGGCGCAAGTCCGGTGTCTTACTTGAGATTCCAGGACATGAAGGACCCGGTAAGAACCAGAGCGCTGATGGCGTGTTCTCAGGATTGAGCATCGTGGTTACCGGAACTCTTGCCAACTACACCAGAGAACAAATTGAAGAATTGATCATCTCTAACGGTGGTAAGGCCGCTTCAAGCGTTTCTAAGAACACAGCTTTTGTTGTTGCTGGTGCTAATGCGGGTTCAAAACTGGCTAAAGCTGAGTCTCTAAATGTTCCTGTTATTTCAGAAGAAGAGTTTGCTCAAAAACTACTTATTTGAGTCGTCAACTTCTGAGTTGTCGACATTGACCATGCTTTCAGTTGACATTAGTTTGTCCATGGATGCCAAGAACTCAGTTACCTGATCTCGTTCTTCACTCAAACGAGTTAGTCTCTCGCGAGCATCCTTGATTGCGTTATCTGCATATCCTTGAGCCTTGCGGGATAAAGCTTCTGCTCTTCTACGAGACTGGTTGATTAGATCAGCAGCACGCTTGTTTGCTTCTTCACGAGTGTCATCCTGGAAGTCTCTGGCTTCGCGTGAAACACGTTCTGCTTCTGCAAGTAGTTCGCCAGCTCTAGCAGTTGAATCAGCAACAGTCTTAGCGCCTTCTTCAGTCATTGCCTGAGCCTGTGCTACCGCAGCTTGGTAAATACGCAGCGCTTCTTGTTCTGCTTCGTCTCGGCGACCCTTAAGTTCCGCTTCTAGATCAATCTTTGCCTGAGTGGTTCTCTGGCCAAGTTCAGTTGCTAGTGCTCTAGCCTGTTCAGTCTCACGGTGCACCTGTGCTCTTAGTTCAGCTGCATATCTTTCACCATCAGACTTTAGAGCAGCAGCTTCGCGCTCTGCTGTTTGAATCTTCTCGCTGGCTTCTGATTCTTTCGCAACAGCTTCCTGCATTAGGCTGCTGGCTTTGCGCTCTGCCTCAAACTTAGATTCCTCGACCTTGATCTCAGCCTCTTGGATGATTCTGTCTGCTTTGTCCTTAGCGGTTCGAGTTAGCAGATCAGCTGCGCCCTTTGCTTCTTCACGAATACGCAGGGCATCCTGACCGGCGTCATCAATCATCCTCTTTGCTTGTTCTTCAGCAAGACGTAGGGTTTGTTCGAATTGTGCACCTAGGGCTGCGTAGCCGGTTGCGCCACTCTTTTTGACCTGCTCGCGCAGGCTCTCAACTTCTGCCTTCAGAGCTGCAATCTCAGCTGCTGCACCTTCGTTGTATGTGCTTAGGTGCTCGTTTTCGGCACGCATCTCTTCAATAGTCTGGTCAACCTGAGCGCGGTCATAGCCACGCATAACTATGTCGAAGGTCTCTTCTTCAGCCATTTGGGTTTCTCCTGCAAAAACGTCTCTAGCCCTAGATTCGGGCAACCAGACAAGTTTAGCCCAGTAATGATTAGGGCGTTAGTCCCGATATACTTGTAGCAACACTCGTTAGAAGAGTTTGAGGAAAAAGTGTCTGAAATTACCCCCGAATTAGTTCGCCATCTGGCTGGCTTGTCCCGAATAGACCTAGATGACGCTGAAGTTGCCCGTTTTACCGAGCAATTAGGCGTAATTGTTGATTCTGTAGCCAAGATCTCCCAGGCCATTGACGGGAACACTCCTGCCACCAGCCACCCAATTCCACTGGCTAACGTCTTCAGACCAGATGTGGTTGAGCCTTCACTAACCCAAGAGCAGGCTCTATCTGGAGCTCCAGACTCAGGTCAGGGCCGTTTCCGCGTCGCTGCCATCTTGGATGAGGAGTAAAGAGCATGTCAGATTTGATCAAGCTAAACGCCTCAGAGCTAGTCGACCTGCTTGCTAAGCGAGAGGTTTCCTCAGTTGAGGTAACCCAGGCTCACCTAGACCAGATTGCCAAAGTTGGCGACGCTGTTCACTCTTTCCTACACATCAGTGGCGAGAGCGCATTGGCGACAGCTAAAGAAGTTGATGCCAAGCGTGCAGCGGGAGAGAAACTTCCAGACCTAGCCGGTGTTCCAATTGCTGTGAAAGATAACCTGACCACAACCGATGCCCCCACTACTGCAGGTTCTAAGATCCTTGAAGGTTGGGTTCCTCCATACGATGCAACTGTAGTTTCCAAACTTAGAAGTCAGTTGCTTCCAATTTTGGGTAAGACAAACCTGGATGAATTTGCCATGGGGTCATCAACAGAGTTCTCTGCCTATGGTCCCAGCAAAAACCCTTGGGATCTAGAAAGAATTCCTGGTGGTTCTGGCGGTGGCTCATCCTCTGTCGTTGCATCATTCCAGTCCCCCCTAGCTATCGGTTCTGACACCGGTGGTTCAATTCGTTTTCCAGGTGCTGTTACCGGAACTGTTGGAATCAAACCAACCTACGGCGCTGTTTCTAGATACGGATTGATTGCTCTTGCATCTTCTCTTGACCAGATTGGTCCAGTAGCTAGAAATGTCCTAGATGCTGCCTACCTACAGGATGCAATCGCAGGCCACGACCCACACGACAGCACTTCTCTTCCGGGTTCGCTGGGTTCAATGGTTGAAGCAGCTAAGCGAGGCTCGCTAAAAGGTAAGCGAGTAGGGCTTATCAAGCAACTTTCTGGAGATGGATTCCAGCAGGGTGTTCGCAACCGTTTTGCTGAAGCACTGAAACTACTTACTGATGCAGGTGCTGAGATTGTTGAAGTTGATTGCCCAAGCTTTGAATATGCAATTGATGCTTACTACCTAATCCTTCCTGCAGAGGCATCAAGCAACCTGGCAAAGTTTGACTCTGTCCGTTTTGGTATGCGAGTAGCACCTCAAGGAACACCAACAATTGAGCGAGTCATGGCCGCTACCCGTGAAGCAGGGTTCGGTCCTGAAGTAAAGCGAAGAATCATTCTTGGAACTTACGCTCTTTCTTCTGGTTCGTTCGATAAGTTCTACGGTGCAGCTCAGAAGGTTAGAACTCTAATCCAGCGTGACTTTGATGCAGCTTTTGCTAAGGCAGATGTTCTAGTGTCTCCAACAGCTCCAACAACTGCATTCAAGTTTGGCGAGAAGGTCTCAGATCCACTTGCTATGTACTTGAACGATGTCGCAACCATTCCTGCCAACCTTGCTGGTATCCCAGGTATCTCTGTTCCTATTGGTCTAGCTGATGAGGACAATCTCCCAGTTGGTATTCAGTTCCTAGCTCCAGCTCACGAGGATGCGAGATTGTATGAAGTTGGTGCAGCTCTAGAGGGCATCCTCGAAGGTATTTGGGGTAAGCGCATGATGGACTTTGCACCAGAACTGAAGGTGAACTAATGGCTAAAGCAAATTTGATGGATTACGAGAAAGCTCTAGAGCTTTTTGAAGTCGTTATTGGTCTAGAGGTTCACGTTGAACTAAACACCAATACCAAGATGTTCTGTGGTTGCCGCAATGACTTTGGTGATGAGCCAAACACGAACGTCTGTCCTATCTGTCTCGGTCTACCTGGTTCCCTTCCTGCAGTTAATGGCAAGGCTATTGAGTCTTCAATCTCAATTGGTCTGGCTCTTGGTTGTCAGATTGCACCAACTGGAAGGTTCTCTAGAAAGAACTACTTCTACCCAGATCTAGCTAAGAATTTCCAGACCTCGCAATACGATGAACCAATCGCTTTCGAAGGTTCTCTTGAAGTTGAAGTTCCTAGCGGCAACAAATACACCGTTCTAATCGAACGAGCACACATGGAAGAGGATGCTGGAAAGCTAACTCACATCGGTGGCGCTACCGGTCGTATCCAGGGTGCTGAATACTCACTCGTTGATTACAACAGAGCTGGTGTTCCACTGGTTGAGATCGTAACTAAGCCAGTCTTTGGTTCAGGAGCAGAGGCTCCAGAACTTGCTGCTGCTTACGTTCGTTCAATCAGAGAGATTGTTAGAGCACTTGGAGTTTCTGATGCTCGTATGGAAAGAGGAAACGTTCGCTGTGACGCTAACGTTTCACTTCGCCCAAAGGGGCAAGAGAAACTTGGTACCAGAACAGAGACTAAGAACGTCAACTCACTTCGTTCAATTGAACGTGCAGTTAGATATGAAATCCAACGCCAAGCACACATCCTTGCTGGTGGTGGAACCATCATTCAGGAAACACGTCACTGGCACGAAGACAAGGGTGCAACCAGCTCTGGAAGACCTAAGTCTGATGCTGATGACTATCGATACTTCCCAGAGCCTGACCTAGTTCCAGTAAAGCCTTCAACTGAGCTAATCGAAAGATTGATAGCAGCTCTTCCTGAGAACCCAGCAGCAAGACGTAAACGTCTAGCTGGCGAGTGGGGTTTTGCTGAAATGGAATTCAGAGATGTTGTGAATGCCGGACTGTTGGATCAAATCGAAGAAACAGTTGCAAGCGGAGCAAAGCCACAGGCTGCACGTAAGTGGTATGCCGGTGAACTATCTCGTATCGCTAATGCTGAAGACAAAGATGTTTCTGAACTAAACATCACCCCTAAACAGGTTGCAGAACTTGCCACCCTGGTTGAATCAGGCAAGATCAATGACCGTATCGCAAGAGAAGTGCTTTCAGCAGTTCTTGCGGGTGAAGGTTCTCCTGAGCAGATTGTTAAGGACAGAGGTCTGGAAGTTGTTTCTGATGACGGTGCGCTTGTTGCAGCTATCGATGAAGCACTGAAGAAGCAACCTGATGTTCTTGAGAAGATTCGTGAAGGCAAGGTTCAAGCTGCTGGTGCAGTTATCGGTGCAGTTATGCAAGCGATGAAGGGCCAGGCAGATGCTGCCAGAGTGAGGGAACTAGTTCTGGAACGAGCAGCAAGTCTTTAAGCTAAAAAACCCGAGGCCTCAACCTCGGGTTTTTACTTGGGGTGAGTAACGGGACTTGAACCCGCGACATCCTGGACCACAACCAGGCGCTCTACCAGCTGAGCTATACCCACCATGTGTTTTTCAGCGAACTGAAATCAACTTCTAGAGTTTATCATTTCTAATCGAGCCCGCGATAGCCTGAGCTTCTTCGGTGCTCGGGCCTGGAGCCTCGACGAATACGGTGCTTCGGTAATACTTGAGCTCCTCAATGGATTCAAGGATGTCGGCTAGGGCCCTGTGGCCGCCGTCTTTCTTAGGTGCTTGGAAGTATGCACGTGGATACCAGCGCTTAGAAAGTTCCTTGATGGTTGACACATCTATGTTTCTGTAGTGCAGGTGGGCATCAAGGGTCGGCATGTATTTGGAGATAAACATGCGATCTGTGCCAATGGTGTTACCGGCTAGGGGAGAAGTCTTTGGGGTTGGAATGTATTTCTTGATGTATTCAAGAACCTGAGCCTCAGCGTCAGCCAGTTCTAGACCATCAGCGAACTCTCTAATCAAACCTGAGTCAGTGTGCATTTTGCGAACGTAATCACCCATTGCTTCAACAGTTCCAGGTTTTGGCTTGATCACTAAATCGATACCTTCATCAACCACGTTTAGTTCGGTGTCGGTAATCACAGCAGCAATCTCAACTAGGCACTCGGTGTCTGGGTTTAGCCCAGTCATCTCGCAGTCAATCCAGACTAGATACTCAGGTAGATTCATCATTCTCTCAAACTAAACAAGGCCACCGACATGGGTGACCTTGTTAAGTTTAGCCTTAGCCACTAGGCAGTTTTAGCTTTGACAGCCCTCGCTGGCTTAGCCTTAGTTGCCTTCTTGAATTCTTTCCGTTCCTTGCGACCTTCGATCAGTCTGTATAGGACTGGAACGATTATCAGGGTAAGGATTGTTGATGAGAACAAACCACCGATAACAACTACACCTAGAGGCTGGGAGATAAATCCACCAGAACCGGTGATACCTAGAACTAGTGGGCTTAGCGCACCAATAGTTGCTAGAGCTGTCATCAGGATAGGACGAAGTCTCTGACGAGCTCCGTTCATGATCGACTCCTCAAGCGGCATACCTTGCTTACGGTATTGGTTGATGAGGTCAATCAGAACAATTGCGTTAGTAACAACAATTCCAACCAGCAACAGCATTCCAATTAGAGCTGGAAGACCAAGAGCAGTGTCGGTTGCAAGTAGTGCAACGAATGCACCTGTTGCAGCGAATGGAATTGAAACTAGCAACACCAACGGCTGAATCAAGCTTCTGAAGGTTGCCACCATGATTAGGTACACAATCGCGATAGCAGCAAGAAGCGCTAGCAACAGTTGGCTGAATGATTCGGCCTGGTCTGCTGAAACACCACCGATAGGGAGAATGCTCGAACCAGTTGGCATGTCAGCTTTGATGGTGTCAATTTGTGCAGCAACTTGAGCAGTGATGACTGTCAAGCTAGCCTTTGGATCTGGTGTTAGTGAAACAGTCGCAGCTAGATCACCATCCTGGGTGGTCACAGTGGTTGGTACTGCAACAAGTTCAACATCAGCCAATCTTGAAAGTGGAATGTAACCAACAGCTGTTGGTATTCCAATAGCCTTTACTTCAGCAATAGTTGCAGGCTTGTCACCGGAATTGATAATCAAGCTGGTTGCTTTGTTGTCGATGTTAATTGAGCCAATTGACTGTGGTCTCATAGCAGCAGCAACAAGTGTTGAAATTGTGATTTCGTTCAAACCCACTCTGGCGGCAGCGGCACGGTCAACTGTTACCGTAAGAATTCTCTGCTTCTCACTCAGAGTGGTTGTGATCTTGTCACCGACATTGTCAATCTTGCCGTCGAGGGCTTCCTTGACCTTTGCGACCCCGGCACGGAGCTGCTCATCGGTCTTAGCAGTAACAGTTACGTCAACGTTTCCGCTTGAACCGAATGAGCCACCAGTCTGGAACAAAATTGTTCCAAGTTCAGGGTGCTTCTTGAACTCGTCTTCCATTTTCTTCTGGAATACAGTTCCGTCAACAGTTTCCTTAGTTGAAACCTGAATCTGAATACCATTAGCGCTCTGTCCAAAAGCAACTCTGTTGTCGTTAGTTCCACCAATAGTTGTGGTAACAGCAACTGTGTCCTTAGTTGCAAGTAGCAGTTTCTCAGCACCTTCAGCTGCGGTGAGTTTCTCTTCCAGAGTTGCTCCTGATGGCAAGGTCTGCTCCAAGCTGAAGCTTGTTGAACCTGAGTTACCAATGAAGTTGGTCTTGATAAAAGGCACCAAACCAAAGGTGAAGATCAGCACCAGGAATGCCGCAACCAATGTGATTACCGGACGCTTCTGAGTGGATTGTAGGACAGGTAGGTAAGCACGCTGTAGTAGTGACTTGCGCTCCTTCTCCTCTTCTTCAGCACGGACCTTGGCTGCAAGTTTCTTAGCCGCTGCTTCGGTGATTGTCTTCTCAACCGCTGGAGCCTTTAGGAACCAGGTAGCAATAACCGGAACGATGGTAAGTGAGACAAACAGTGAAGCGATTAGCGCTAGGGAGAAAGTCAGTGCGAATGGTCTGAACAGCTGACCGACTAGGCCGCCGACCCCTGCGATAGGTAGGAATACAGCAACTGTTGTCAAAGTAGCTGCTGTGACAGCACCGGAAACTTCCTTGACTGAGTTAATAATTGCTTCAATCTTCTTCTCACCGTAGGCGAGGTGTCGATTGATGTTTTCAATAACAACAATTGAGTCATCCACCACTCGACCAATAGCAATCGTTAGAGCGCTGAGGGTGAATAGGTTCAGTGAGTATCCGAAACCAGCAAGGCCGATAAAGGTGACCAGCAGAGAAGTTGGGATAGAGATGGCGGTCACAAGAGTGGAACGCCATGATCTAAGGAAAATCAGAATGATGATTACGGCAAAGAGAAGACCAAGTTCTCCTTCGTGGATAAGGTCATCAATTGACTTCTCAACAAATGGCGCTTGGTTGAAGGTTTCCTTGATTGTTACATTGCCACCGAGTTTGGTCTTTAGCTCTTCTTCCAAAGGCTTAATTGCCTTAGAGATTGAAACAGTGTTACCCTCTTGAGTTTTGGTGATGGAGATAGCAAGAGATGGCTTGCCGTCAACTCTTGAGATTGATGTAACTGGAGCTAGTGCATACTTCACGCTTGCAACATCGCCAATAGTTATAACCTTTGAGCCTGGCATGGTTGAAGCAAGCGGAAGAGACTTGAGGGCTTCGACAGAGTCAACCGGAGTTCCAACCTCAACAGTGATCTGTCCTTCCTTATCTTCTAGAGTTCCAGCAGGGAAAACGAAACCGTTTGTCTTTAGAGCAGAAGTAATTGATTGTGTTGTTAGACCATTGGCTGCAAGAACCTGTGGGCGAAGAGTAAGGTTGATTTGGTAATCGCGAATACCTCCAACCTGAACATCTTTTACTCCATTGATTTTCTTGAAGAGTTGGTCGGCAACGCTCGGAAGGATTTTTCCAATTTCGGTATTGTCACCGCTGTCGGATGCAACGCTCAAGATAACGACAGGGATAGCACCAAGCCCTCCTGCAATGATATTTGGCTTCGCTTCGCTGGGAAGAGTTGACTTAACTGAGTCAACTGCGTTGTTCAGAAGTTCAGAAACCTTGGCTGAGGAATTGCCGTATTCAAATTCAACACGAACAGTTGAGATACCGCTCTGGCTAGTTGAAGATGTAGTGGTGACGCCTTCTAGGTTTGCCACCGAGTTCTCAATCACACGACTGATCTGTGAATCAACAACTTCAGGCGAAGCACCTGGGTATGTGGTTACGATAGCCGCCTGGGGGAACTCCAAAGAAGGGAAGAGTTCCTGTTTTAGTTGCCCAACGGAAATAAACCCAAAGACAGAAAGAATCACTGTGAACAGGGCAATAACCGAACGGTTAGCAAGGCTTAATTTGGCAAGGCGAAACATC
>JBEAMR010000091.1:0-7078 GCA_041165845.1 Actinomycetota bacterium
GGTTACCTGATGAATTCTTAGAGCACGCATCCAGATCAGAGATCATGGAAAGAGTTGGTCTAACAGCTCAAAGCATTGCTCAGGAAATAGTGGCCCAGGTAGTTGGTGTTAGAGTTCCGCATGCAAAACCAATCGAAGAGATTAGCCCGCAGGGCTCTCAACAATCACTGTAGTAGCAAGAGCAACGGCAAACCCTTCTGCAACTGCTTCTATTTGCCAATTTCGCGCCTGTTTGGATCTCAGGAAGTCTGAAATGGATTCAGTGGTTAGATCCATTGGCGGCTCGAAACAAATGGCCCTCATAGTGTCAGGGCTGAGAATGTTCTCCGGAGGCACGTTCATCCCCGTCGAGAGTTCAGCTATGACTGCTTTGGCTGCAAGTAGTCTTGCGTTGGCTTCTGGAAACTTTTGAGGCCAATTCCTGTGGTTAGGGATCCCCGAAGACTTGATTCTTAGCTCTACTAGATCTTTGGAGCTTGATCCTTGCGTGTATGCATCCCACCAGATGTCTAAAAATGTTCTACTGGCTTTACCTGTGAATGTTCTAAGTGAAGCAAGTTCCGATTTGCTTTTTGGTAATGCCTTTACAACAGCGATGATCGCTGCATCGGGAATTAGCCTTCCCGGCGCGTAGTCCCTGTCCAGAGCGAGTTTCTCTCGAGCCTCCCACAAGTGTTTTGCAATTGTTAGCGATCGTGCATCCTTCAACTCGTGGAGGCCACTCATGCTTCTCCAGCGATCAACCTTGACAGGTTTTATTTGTGGAAGGGTAAGGAACTCAAACTCTTCAGTTGCTATAGCTAGTTTTCCGTTCGAAACCAGGTCAGCCTCAACGCAATCCCAGAGCTCGTGTAGGACATCGACGTCAAGGGCTGCGTACTCCAACCACTCCTTTCGAAGTGGGCGCTCACTCCAGTCAACAGCTGAGTGTTCTTTAGCTAACTTCAGTGCAAGGTAGTGTTCGGTTATTGTCCCGAGCGAAACTCTAGGCAGACCAAGAATTCTTGAACCAAGCTCTGTATCTAGAATCTTGGATGGCTCGATACCCAATTCAGTTAGACATGGAAGGTCTTGGCTGGCGGCATGAATGATCCACGGTTTGTTTGAAAGCACTTCAATAAGGCTGGACCACAAAGAATCACTGTATTGAGCAACAGGATCTATCAGGTAGATGGTTTTACCAGCCACTCCTACCTGAATTAGATATGCGCGCTGACCATATCTGAATCCGCTTGCTCGTTCTGCGTCTAAAGCTAAAGGTTCTTCTGTGCTCGTGATTACTTCAAGGGCAGCTGCGAGACCCGCGTCATTTTCAACTAGGTGGTAGGGGAGACGTGAGGCTGTTAGAGGTGTTGCTGGAGTTTCTTCAACTACTTCAGTAGTTTCTTCTGTCAACTTGCAGTCTCAATCCTGACTACGTCTTCACCACCTACGTGGAAACCTGCCATTTCTGCGATTAGATTCTGCCAAGCTGCAAAATGTGGTGCAAGATCATCATCGATTGGAGACCAGGACGCTCTTAGTTCAACTTCACTGTGAACAGGTTCTCCTTCCAGTGAGCCAACACCGGTAGATATCATTTTGGTGATTGTTCCAGCCCCGTTAATGTATTTGGCTCCATGGGTCTTCAGAGCAAGCTCTAGAGTTCCCCACCAGTATTGGGCGTAGTCGCCTTGATCGGCAACATCTGTTTCCAAAGGTGACTTACCGTAGGCAATAACTCTCATGTTTGATCCCCAGGTGTCAAATTCTTCTGGATCGTGGAGGAATACTATGCGTCCAGCGGCTCTGTTATTAGGTGTTTCAGCAGGGTTTGGCTTGTGGGTCGAGAAGGCTAACGCGTTAGGGGCGATATTCTCTGGAGCAGGTATCTGATGGGTCTCTAGTTCTGACCTCAAGAGGTCAGCTTTAATACCCATGGTCGCAGCAGCGAACTGAGCAGGGACCTCGGTGGTGAATGTAAATATAGCCATCTGTTCTAGGCTAAATGCGAAGAGGGTCCGTAAGGCCCTGCCACGCCGCTACAGGAGGCCTAGTGAAACGATTCATCGCTAGATACATAGCCATGTTTCGCCTGTTGTGGCTTACTCCCAGGGTCAAAGGGGAGTTCTCAATACTCAGAACAGAACAAAGAGGCAGCTCAACCTTTCTACTTTTACCTGATAACGCTGACACACAGGCTCTTGGCGTTCAGTCTTTGTTTTGGGATTCACGCAAGGGGCATTGCGTTGTTGAGTTTTCTGAGACAAAGACCGAAGGTCGCTGGTTCAAGGTGATAAAGACTTTCGGTGCAGCACCCATCCCAACCAAAGGAGCATGGCTATCGGGTTGGTTAGGAGAGACTCCGGAGCACTTCGGCATATCTAAGTACAACAACGTCACGCTTTCTGATGGAACTAAAGCAGTCGTCACCAGTCGAGAGAGTGATCGATGGGTGATCCACGTACACGGTCGTAAGACTCTTACTGCAGAAACTCTCAGAAACTTCCCTCTGTTCGACTCTTTAGGGTTTAGACAGATGTCCATTTCGCACCAGACGGATCCAAAACCCGCAGGGTTAGGTAAACACAAATCCACTTTAGGTCTCACAGAGTGGAGGCTGGTCGAACAGGCCGTGAATTATGCCAAAGCTTACGGCGCTAAAGAAGTCATTCTGTTTGGCTGGTCTCTAGGCGGAATGATCTGTGGTCAGTACCTGAAGAGAGTTAGCGACACTTCAATAGTAAAAGCAGCAATCTTCGATTCCCCAATGTTTGATGTTCGCAATACTCTCAGGTTCCAGGCTGGCTTAGCAGGATACTCTGATCAGTTCGCTGACGAAGTTTGCGAACTCATTGGAAAATCGTTCTTACTTCGTCTACTCGATTACCCAGTGATAAAAGTAGATGAGTTCAGCCTCGCAAAAAACCCCGTCTCGACGAACATTCCGATGCTTGTGTTGTTTTCCCTGAATGATGGTTACATCGAAATCAAAGATGCCTTGGAGTTTGCGGAGATAAACCGGAACGTTGTGCTTCAAGAGTTTGAGGGAGCAAGGCACTGCCGTCTCCGTAATTCAAATGTTTCCCTCTACGAGAGAACGCTCAAGGATTTTATCTCGAAGCTTTGAACCGAAAGAGCCAAGTAGTGCCTGTATTAAGTAGCTGAATCTTTTCTGTGCCTAAGTCAATCGCGCTTAGGAAGTCTTCGCTTGCTTTGATTGCGGATTCCTTCGATACCGCATTGGTAACTGTCAGGCACACCTCGTTCACAAGACCCGCAGATGCTAACTCGAAAAATGTACGCAAGCCGGTCTCGATAAGTGTGTTGGATGAGTTAGTTCTCGCTATTACTTCTCTAATCAGTGCTGCAATGTCGTCAGTCGATGTCTCTATCCAACTGGCGTTGCTGTTCTTAAAGATGCGCGCGGGAGCAGTTCTTGACGCGACGTAAACAGGTTGATCACTGTTGTGTTCGGTTGCAGGAATCTGCAAGTGATTCGGCTGGGTTGTAATGATTACCATGGGCGCAAGCTTCGATGCACTCAATTGTTCTGCCCGAGCCGTCTTACCAGTTGTGATGATTAGGTCAGATGTTGAGCGGATGACCTTGAGAAAGTATCGGTCTAGTTCGTTTGTGTCAGAGTCGCTGTTTTCTGCTCCGGTTCTGGCTGCGTTTATTACGTAATTGAACCTGATGCCAGGGATACTTGGGTACCAGTGACTTGCATCTTGGAGAGAACTGGTTTCTGGGTCTATCTGTACTTCAGAAATACGCGGGTATAGCTCTTTGACGATCAAGGTGCCTTCTCTTGCACTTGTCGCTTGATGCGATTAAGCATCCCATGCATTCCACGAATACGTAGTGGTGAAACTAGGTCTGACAGTTTCAAATCCTGGATGAACTGGTCGGAAAAAGTCTTTATAGTCTCTATGTGTTGGCCATCGAGAGCAAGTTGAAGTATTGACGCAAACCCTTTCGTTGTTGGTGCTTCTGCGGGTGCGGTTAGAAAAATGTTCGCCTTACTATCAGCAACTTCTACAAATAGGTAGACGGGGGATTGACACTCTTCAACTCGCTCGAGGAGCTCAGGGTGATCAGCGTATCTTGCAGGTAGCGCTGGCAGGGCGTTCGCATATTCCAAGAGGAGTTCTAGTTTTGATGCGACCGGAACCTCGTTGAACGCGTCAACGATCTCTTTAGCTGCTGCCGTGTATTCAACCAAGACTAGAAACCAACTGGCACTGCGCCAGGCTCTGGTCCCTTAACAATTGGGACTCTTACAGCGGAACCCCACTCAGTCCAGCTGCCGTCATAGTTACGTACCTTCTCGATGCCTAGTAGGTACTTGAGCACGAACCAGGTGTGTGAAGACCTCTCTCCAATGCGACAGTATGCGATGACATCACTAGCTTCGCCAATGCCTGCTTTGTTGATATAAACATCAGTTAGGTCTTCGATTGACTTAAAGGTCTGGTCTTCTTCCACTGCTCTGCTCCATGGAACTGATGCTGCTGTTGGAATGTGTCCACCACGAAGTGCGCCTTCATCTGGGTAGTTTGGCATGTGAGTTCTCTCTCCAGAGTATTCTTCAGGGGAGCGGACATCGATCAGAGGCTTACCAAAGTGAGCAAGAACGTCTTCTTTGAACGCTCTAAGAGATTTGTCATCACGAATGATGACTGGATAGTTTGTTGCCTCACGCTGTGTAGGTTCTGAAGTTAGTTCGCGACCTTCTTCAATCCACTTAGCGCGGCCACCGTCGAGGATTCGAATGTCAGAGTGCCCAAAGAGTTTTAGGACCCAGAATGCATATGTCGCCCACCAGTTACTCTTGTCGCCATAGATAACCAAGGTGTCTTCTCTAGAGATGCCCTTAGCACTTAGAAGCGCCGCCATGTCTTCACCGTTGAGGTAGTCTCTCGTGACTGGGTGATTTAGTTCAGTGTGCCAGTCAAGCTTGACAGCTCCTGGAATGTGCCCTGTTTCGAACAAGAGAATGTCTTCATCACATTCAATTACTGCAAGGCCTGGCTTGTTTAAGTTCGCCGCAAGCCATGCTGTTGAAACCAAGGCCTCTGGGTGCTTGTATTGAGCGAATTTAGGGTTGGTGTCTAGTTCGTAAGTCAATCTCATAGCCTCTTCTAGATTTAGAATGTTTTAGCGGTGGGACTATTCTCCCAAAAAAATCCCGCAAAGAGAATGGCCTTTCGTAAATGCGGGTAACAATCCAAGAATTGAAGACCGATATCACGGTTTCTGAGCTTTTTGCTGAACTCATTCCGCCTAAAGAGTTCGTTCCGGCTAGTTTTAGCAACTACTTTCCAGATCCAAACTTTCAGTCTCAACAGGACGCCTTAGAACGAGCCCAAACTTTTGCCAGTTCTCTTGGTGAGAAGAATTCAAGTGAACTTGGGGTGTATTTGGATGGAGGCTTCGGTGTTGGAAAGACACACATTCTCGCCTCGATTTACTATGCGGCTAAGACCACCAAACTGTTTGGTCCATTCATCGCCTACACATCCATGATTGGTTACCTAGGTTTCGCTGAAGCTGTGACTCAATTTTCGAAATACAAGCTGCTGTGCATTGATGAGTTTGAGCTAGATGATCCAGGGGACACCATGATCATGTCTAGGTTCCTGAAAGAACTTAGTGCCAAGGGAGTTCGCTTCGCAACGACCTCTAACACTCCGCCAGCAGCACTAGGTGAAGGTCGTTTTGCCGCAGAAGGATTCCAACGCGAGATTCAGTCGGTAGCCAGCCAGTTCGTGATATGCAGAATAGATGGTGAGGACTATAGACACCGAAAAGCGGAATATGACTTTAGAGAGATAGAGAACTCCCGCATTGAAGAATTAGTGCTTTCAAGTGAGCGAGTATTGGTTTCAAAGTTTTCGGAGCTTCTCGCCTTCTTGTCCACAATTCATCAATCCAAGTACGCAAAAGTTGCTGAGCAAGTTGACTCGTTATTAATCGAAGATGTGTATCAGATTGAGGACCAATTCGAAGGTCTTCGATTCGTGTCACTGATTGATCGGTGCTACGAAGCAGGTATAAGGGTTCACTTCACTGGTTTATTGCTGAGTTCAGTGTTTAGGGATGACCATGTTCAGGGTGCCTATCGGAAGAAATATCTGAGGTCTCTATCGCGCCTCTCCGCCATGCAGGGGTAATTTTTACATTCCTGAAACATGCGGAGGTGTTTCGCGAAACAAAACTTTGGCACTCTAAAGACAACCCGCTTCGGGTTTTACGTCTTGGAGGAAAACATGGATCAAGGAAATACCGCTTTCATTCTGATTTGCGCAGCTCTTGTGCTCTTGATGACACCTGGTTTGGCCTTCTTCTACGGAGGAATGGTAAAGGCTAAGTCTGTCGTAAGCATGATGATGCTCTCATGGGGCTCACTGGGCCTCGTGGGTGTGCTCTGGGTGCTTTACGGCTACGCAGTCAGCTTTGCCAGCTCAACTAGTTCAACTTTCATCGGTATCCCTGGCTGGTTCGGTATTGATACCGCATCAATCGGTCTAAACCAGCAGACAGCAGATGCACTTGCTGAGCAGACCGGTAACTACCCAAGCATGGCTTTTGTAGCTTTCCAAGCGACATTTGCAATCATCACCGTAGCTCTCATCTCTGGTGCAATCGCTGACCGCGCTAAGTTCGGTGGCTGGATGATCTTCGCTGGTATCTGGGCAACTATCGTTTACTTCCCAGTGGCTAACTGGGTCTTCAACTATGGACCAGACAGTACGTCTGAAGGTGATGGCTGGCTAGTTCAGTTAGGTGTAATTGACTTCGCTGGTGGAACCGCTGTTCACATCAACGCAGGTGCTGCAGGTCTTGCTCTAGCTCTAGTGCTTGGTAAGCGTTTTGGATTCAGCAAGGGCATCACACAGCCTCACAACGTTCCACTAACTCTTCTTGGTGTCGCGATGCTTTGGTTCGGCTGGTTTGGTTTCAATGCTGGTAGCGAGCTTGCTGCAGACGGTAAGGCCACAATTGCGTTCATCAATACCCTCGCTGCTCCAGCAGCTGCGATGGTGGGTTGGATCATCGTTGAGAAGATTCGTCACGGTAAGGCAACTTCAATCGG
>JBEAMR010000092.1:0-11334 GCA_041165845.1 Actinomycetota bacterium
ATAGGACTAGGAATCAAATGAAAACTCACAGAGGAATTGTCTACTCGCGTAACGGTGGAGCAGCAGCGAGTCAGCCACTGGCTGTTTCAGCTGCATTAGAGATTCTGCGAGCCGGCGGGTCGTTCATTGATGCCGGAATTGCTCTGAGTGCTGTTATCTCAGTAGTTGAGCCAGGCGCCTCACAGCTAGGTGGCGATGCATTTCTAATTACTCACCACGCTAAGACCAAAGAGAATCTAGCCTTCAACGGGTCTGGAGAAGCAGGTCACAGTGCGATTGCCAGCGCTTTCAATGGTTCTATCGATCACCATGGTCCAAGGTCGGCAACTGTGCCAGGCACTGTTTCAACTTGGTTTGCTGCCCACGAGCGTTACGGCAAGCTGCCGATGGATCAAATCCTTGCTCCAGCAATTAGATATGCAGAAGATGGTTTTGCTGCAACTAGAGATTTTGTAATGAGAATCCAGTTCTTCCTAAAGCAATTCCCAGAAGCAACATTCTTTAGCGAAATGGGTATCAATACATCGCTTGCCATTGGTGATTTAGTCATTCAAAAAGATCTAGCCAAGACTCTCAGGTTGATTGCCGCCGAGGGAAGGGATGCTTTCTATAAAGGAGCAATCGCAGACCTAATTGTTGAAGGTACTAGTGGTTGGTTTAACCATGAGGATTTGGCTAAGCACTTCACTCGTGTTGAGAAGCCACTAAGCGTTGACTACCGAGGCTACCAAGTTCATGGTCAACCACCTCCAACTCAGGGCATGATCCTGATGGAAGAGCTTCTCTTGGTTGAAGATAAAGACCTGAATGCATTAAGTGAGGTTGAGCGTGTGCACCTAATGGTTGAAGCAAAGAAGATTGGCTTCCTAGATAGGAATGAGATTCTGGCAGACCCTGAGTTCACACCAGTTGATGTTGATCGCATTCTCTCTGCAGAACACGTTATTACCCGTCGTAAGCAAATAGATATGGCTAAGGCTTGGAATGGTCCAGAAGGCAATGTCGCAGAGGGTAGTGACACTACATACTTCATCGTGGCTGATGGTGAAGGTAATGCTGTTTCTTGGATTCAAAGTGTCTTCCATGGTTTTGGTTCTGCTTTTGTTCCTAAGGGCACAGGCGTCCTCCTAAACAACAGAGCAACAGGCTTCAACCTTGATTCCACTCACCCGAACTACATTGAACCTGGTAAGCGACCAGCTCACACACTAAACGCTTGGACTCTCACTAACAAGGATGGTTCATTGGCTTATGTCGGTGGAACACCTGGGGCTAACATTCAGGTGCAGTCAAACTTCCAACTAATCGTCCAGCTGGTTGATCTTGGATACACAGTTCAAGAAGCAGCTGAAGCACCTAGGTGGCAGCACCTAATCGGTGACTCATCTGATCTTGAAACCGGTTTAGGTAAGTTGCAGCTTGAATCCAGATTCGGTGATGAGGTAATTGCGCAGTTGAAAGCATTAGGCCACGATGTTCTCGTCTTACCTGAATACGGTCACGGCTCAGCTGTTCAACTATTGCAAATACTTCCTAATGGCACTCAAGCCTGGGGAAGCGATATCAGAGTTGACGGTCAAGCAGCAGGAATCTGATCTTCTCTCCCGTAGTTCTTACCGTTCTTCAGCACAGCAGGGCCAAGAATTACCAAGATCACGGCTCCAAGAACTGCAGCTCCAATAAAGGTAGCTCTAACCCCGAAGGTTTGAATAACAATTCCAGCCAGTGCAGTGCTGGTAACAGTTCCAATGGTGATCACTGCCCCAAAGGCTGCCATTACTCTTCCTCTAACTTCTTCTTTAGTTCGGTTCTGGATGATTCCAGTGCCGTAGGCATTGAGCAGTGCAACACAGATTCCTCCTAGGTAACCGAAAGACATCACAATCCACCAGTTTTGAGCTGACGCAATCACAACGACAACCACCAAGACGGTGATCATGGCCGCAGTAATGATCTTTAGGTGAAAACGAAGAGGAACTTTAGTAACAGTTGTGAAGATACCTCCGGTAACAGCACCAAAGGCAAAAATTGCTCCAGCTATTCCATAGATAACCGGTGTTGCATTTAGCTCATCAATTAGCAAGAACACTTCACCAACTTGGATAACTCCGAGAGAGACAATCAACACCGTGATAAGAATCACGATGGAACGTATCAGTTTGTCTTGGAAGACAAACTTCAATCCAGCTAGAGCTCTAAGGCTTCCTTCCTCATGAGCGCTCACCCCAGATCTGTTAACTCGAAGCAACAGAATTGCAAGAGTCAGGACAAGAAAGGAAATCCCATCAATAATGAATGGCCAATAGAATCCTGTAGTTCCAACCAGTGCACCACCTATCGCAGGGGCGAGCAGAGAACCGAGTGCAGTAGCAATTGAATTCAACCCACTTGCACGAGGAACATCTTCTTTGGCAGCAAGGCTAGGAAGGAGTGCACTGAATGCTGCGTTGACTCCAGTGTTAGCGCTAGCTGAGATTAGGAGTGCGATGTATGACCACCAGGCGGGCCAGCCCATTGCCAAGCTGAAAGAACACAGTGACATCACGATTAGTAGCGGTGGCATCAGAGTTCTGGTGCTGTATTTATCTGCCATCAAACCAGCCCAAGGTGAAAGTAATACTGATGGTAGGAGCATGCAGAGGAAAAGTAGTGAAACACCAGAAGCTCCAGCGACATCTTTATCTCTTAGGACAACAGCCCAAGTAGTCATCGCACTACCTAAGAAGGAAATGCCAGATGCGACAGAGAGCAACTGGATCTTTAGCCACTGAGTCTGATTAGCCATTAGTGAGTCTTAGTTCTTGATGTTTGGGTGATTGAGTAGTTCTGAAACGGTGTGGTGCAGAACTGAGTTGGTTGCTAGGACACTTGACGAAGAGGTAGTTAGTTCACCGTGGAGATCGGTAATTCGTCCACCAGCTTGCTCAACGATAGGAACAAGAGCAGCGATGTCGTAGATAGCTAGGTTGTGTTCAGAAGTTATCTCTAGCGTCCCTTCAGCAAGCAGCATGTATGCCCAGAAGTCTCCATACGCTCTGGTGCGCCAAACTTTTCTGGTTAACTGCATCAAAGAATCCAGCATCCCGATTTCATCCCAGAGCTTGAGGCTGTTATAGCTAAGTGACGCATGTTCAAGATCACTAATCTTGGAAACCTGTAATTCGGCAGTTCTACCATCAATGTGTTTGGTGTGAGCACCAACACCTGGCGCTGCCCACCATCTTCTCCCCATCGCAGGAGCACTCACTACTCCAACTACTGGTTTGCCATCAACTGCAAGGGCAATCAGAGTCGCCCAAACTGGAACCCCGCGCATGAAGTTCGCGGTGCCATCAATAGGGTCAATAATCCAAGTTCTAGATCCCTTGCCGTGCAGGTTATCTCCAGTTGAACCATACTCTTCACCGATTAGAGAATCTTCTGGACGTTGCGCTTTTAGAACTTCTTTGAGAGCAGCTTCAACAGAACGGTCTGCATCGGTAACCGGTGTCGCATCTGGTTTAGTCTCAACAACTAGATCTTGAGAGTAGAAGCGCTCTAGGGAAATGCCATCAGCAATGTCAGCAAGTTTCAGAGCGAGTTCTAAATCGGCTTTGTAATCCATAAACCTAGGTTAGTCGTTACTGGAATTAGCGATTGAGACCATAAGCCTTCTCAGCGAATCAAGCCTTGCCGCTGAGATACTTCCAGCAGCAACAGCTTCATCTAGACCACAGTCGGGGGAGTCCGCTAGGTGGGAACAGTCTCTTGGACACTGAGCAGCTACTTGCCAAAGGTCTTCAAAGCTCTTCAATAGGTTCTCCAGCTTGATATGCCCCAAACCAAAGGATCTAACCCCTGGAGTATCAATAATCCAAGAGGAGGCATCTAGTTTGATAGCTCTAACCGAGCTGCTGGTGTGTCTACCCCTGCCGGTCACAGCATTGACACCGCCGGTTTCACGAGCAGCCTCAGGGGCTAAAGAATTTACCAAAGTGGACTTACCAACACCACTGTGACCAACAACAACTGTTACCTGGTTAGCTAGGAACTCATTGAGTTCCTCAAGACTTGGCGCATCTTTTCTATTCAGAATTACAGGAATAGAGAGATCTGCGAAGTTCTTCACAAACTCAGCAGGGTCTTCAAGATCTACTTTGGTAATACAGAGAGCGGGTTTTAGACCAGCATCGTAAGCTGCTGCCAGGTATCTATCTATAAGCCTGGTTCTAGGTTCAGGGTTTGTGATTGCAACAACAATCAACATCTGGTTGGCGTTAGCAACAATTACTCGTTCAACCTGATCAGTGTCATCTGCACTTCTTCTAAGCAGAGTTGTTCTAGGTTCAATGCGAACTATTCGAGCAAGTGCGCCAACGGTTTCAGAAGTGTCACCGGCAAGAGCTACTCGATCACCAACTGCAACACCTTCTTTACGGAGTTCTTTCGCAAGCGTTGCAAACACCTCACGTTCATCGTTTAGAAGAACGGTGTATCGACCTAGGTCAACCTGTACGACCATTCCAATTGGAGCATCTGTATATGATGGACGATTCTTAGTTCTAGGTTTATTACCTTTAGGGTTTGGTCTTACCCGAACATCTGACTCATCAAGATCGTGATCTTGAGGTTCAGGTTCATACAACCAACTCAAGCGCTTTGCTCCAACATGTTACTCCAGAGACTTACAAACTCCGGCATCGTCTTACTCACTACCGAAATATCTTCAATCACAATACCTGGAACTCTAAGCCCAATGATTGCTCCAGCAGTTGCCATTCGGTGATCTTCGTAGGTGTGCCAGGTTGATCCATGTAGTGAATCAACTGGCTTGATATGAATACCATCTGGTAATTCAGTTGCATCTCCACCAATTGCATTTATCTCTGCAGTCAAAGCGGCAAGGCGATCTGTCTCATGTCCTCTTAGGTGAGCAATACCAGTGATGGTGCTAGGACCATCGGCTAATACTGCTAGAGCAATAATCACCGGAGCAAGTTCTCCACCAATGCCAAGATCGACTTCGATGCCCTTGATTGAACCAGTACCTGAGAAGGTTAGGTCCTGGTTGTCTCTTGAAACAGTTGCACCCATTTGGGTAAGGAGATCTACGAAGTGTTTTCCAACCTGAGTGGTTTGTTCTGGCCAGTCCTTGATGGTGACCGTTCCACCTAGAACTAGAGAGGCTGCAATAAAAGGACCGGCATTAGAAAGATCGGGTTCAATCGAAACTTCTCCACCTGAAATAGCTCCTGGTTCAACAACCCAGGTGAGTTCATCCGGCTGAGTAACCTTGACGCCTCTCGCCTTTAGACAATCAATAGTCATCTCAATATGTGGAAGCGATGGGAGGTGCTCACCTGAATGGTGCAGGGTCAGTCCATTTGTATACCGAGCTGCTGCCAGAAGAAGACCTGAGACAAACTGGCTCGAGGAGCTGGCATCGATGGTGATCTCGCCTCCGTCAATAGCCCCCGTGCCAACCAAGGTGAAGGGCAGTGAGCCTGAGCCACCATCTTCGACTTCAACGCCCAGACCTCTAAGCGAGTCAATGGTGGTCTTCATCGGGCGTCTTCTGGCTGCCTCATCCCCGTCAAAGGTGACCTTTGTATTGGATAGAGCAGCCATAGGGGGCACAAAACGCATGACTGTTCCCGCTAAACCACAGTCGATACTGACCTCAGAAAGTGAAATGTCAGTGGTTGGTGGGATTATTACGAGGTCGCCATATTCATCGCGGTTGATCGTTGTTCCAAGCTTCTTTAGGGCCTCGATCATCAGCTGAGAATCCCTAGATTCCAAGGGTTTCTTGAGGTGGGTAGGCGATGAAGCGAGAGCGGATAGAACCAATTCTCGATTAGTTAGAGATTTTGAGCCCGGCAAGGTGACCTGTGCAGAGATCGCATGGTGAACCGAAGGCGCCGGCCAATATTCTTTGGCTCTCGGGGAATAATTTTGTTCACTCATCGGTTGTATAAGTATATGGCATGGGTTTTTGATGCCTCCCCAGTAAACCCGCTCAATGGAGAGCAACCTAACAGAAAGCAGACACTATAGACACTTTATTGATGAACTACAGCACCAGACCCCGCCGTCACAACTACGGCTCTAAATCCTGCAAGCAGCAGAAGTACATGTCCGACATAATTAACTCACTTGAGACGGGGGATGCCATCAGCAATTCAGCAGATCAACAGAAGCTAGCAGACTTCGAACTACACATGAGCCCTCACTATGAGGCTATTCGTCGTGCCTGCATTGGTAAGACTCGAAACGAAGCCCTCGGTGAAGAGTTAGCTCAGACCGTCATCATGAAGGCCTTCAAGTATTGGCACACCTACCAAGACCAGGGCAAAGGCCCAATGAGCTGGATCAACAAAATTATCCAGAACGCTTATTACTCACAGTCAACTGTCGAGGGAAAACACAACAAGAACCGCGTAACCGTTAATGCCGATCCAAATGATGACTGGCAAGACGATTTTATTCAGAACAATGCAGTTGAGTCACAACTCGGCGCATCAGCGGAGAGCATCGTTATATCGCAGCTAGATAACGAAGAAATCCTCGCTGCCATCCAGAGCATTGACCCAGTGTTCCGTGCCGTTGCACTTCTTAACATCATCGATGGCTGGAAGTACAAGGAGATCGCTGAGTTCACCGGTATTCCAGCAAACACTGTTGGTACCCAGGTTCACCGTGCGCGTGGTTTACTAAGTTCTGCGCTACGTCAGAAAGCTATTGAATACGGAATCGACCCTGATTCAAGGAAAAAGAAGAAAAAGTAAAGGGAAATGACAATGAGTAACATGAGTTGCCATGAGGCCAAGCGTAAAGTCTATGAATACCTCGGTGAGGAATTAGACGAAAAAGCAAAGCAGGAGGTCGATGGGCATCTCTCCAGTTGCTCTCGCTGCACTGAAGAATTTGATCTTGAGCGAACAATCTCCGAAATGGTTATTAGTTCGAGCCCTAGGTTGATGCAGAGTTCGGATTTCTATAACCGAATATCTAATTCACTCAGATCTGAAATCGAATGAATAAAGGCCCTGATTTATTCAGGGCCTTTTTCTTTAAATCTCTTGTTCTGGCAAATCTAACCAGCGATACCAACCCTGGTTTAGAACTAACCAAGCCATCAGGCCATGACCCAGTTGTCCAGGCATTCCAAGAGTTGAGTTTCTAAGTTCTTCATTGAAGCCCTGGTGATCAACTAAGGGTCTAAAGCAATCAACGAACGGTAGAGATCTCCTAGATGCAACATCTTCAAAACCAGCTGACAGGTGCTCAATGTCATAGTTCAGCTGAGGGTTACGGCTTGGGATAGGTGAAATTACAAAACATTGAACACCTTTGTTTGCGGCACTGTCCAAAATATTGGCAAGGTTTAGTCTCGATCTAGACATCGAGATGCCTGCGTTAATGTCCTGAGCGTTTAGGCAAACGATTAGACGGTTGTCGGTATCGGCAGCAAATCGCCTTGATGCTTCTTCCAACCACTGTTCGCTCATACCAGCTGAAGTAATTTCTGGTGTTGGCAGGCTATAGAAATCAACCCGAGGATAGTCGCTCTGAGTCTTAGCGATAACTCGGCCAACCCAACCTAGACCTTTAGGGTCTCCGCCTGCGCCAATTAGATCGTCACCTATGATGACGATTCTGATGTTGCGTCTTGGCTGATCCATAAGGTTTAGGCGAAAGCTCTTTCAATTAGGTCTGCTTGCTCAGCGGCATGACGCTTAGCTGAACCAGTCGCAGGAGATGCGCTCGCTGGACGAGAGATGAGTTTAGCAACCTGTCCACCCATGTATTTAGGTAGGAAGAGACCGATGTATGTCCATGGGCCTTGGTTAGCTGGTTCATCCTGAACCCAGAACAGCTCTGCTCCTGGATACTGAGCGTAAACCTGCTTGATTTCATCAACTGGAGTTGGGTAAAGCTGTTCAACTCTTACGATTGCTGTTTGCTGATCGCCACGCTTTTCAGCTTCAGCCAACAGATCCCAGTAAACCTTGCCTGAACAGAATAGAACTCGCTTCACTGCTTGCTTGTTCAGTCCACGCTCATCATCAATCACTAGCTGGAATGAACCTGATGTGAAATCAGCAACGTTAGAAGATGCCGCCTTTAGGCGAAGCATCGACTTAGGTGTGAAGACAACCAGTGGACGACGAGGACGAGCGTAAGCCTGTCTGCGCAGTAGGTGGAAGTGGTTAGCCGGTGTTGAAGGTTGAGCAACGGTCATGTTGTTTTCAGCACAGAGCTGCAGGTATCTTTCGATACGTGCGGATGAGTGGTCTGGTCCCTGACCTTCGTAACCGTGAGGAAGGAGGAGGACTAGTGAAGAGTGTTGTCCCCACTTCTGCTCAGCAGAAGAGATGAACTCATCAAGAATGGTCTGAGCTCCGTTAGCGAAGTCACCGAACTGTGCTTCCCAAAGAACTAGAGCATCCTTGCGCTCAACTGAGTAACCATACTCGAAGCCCATTGCCGCATATTCGCTCAAGAGTGAATCGTAAATGTAGAACTTGGCTTGTTCAGCAGTTAGGTTTCTAAGTGGCATCCACTCCTGACCGTTCTCGCGATCGTGGAAGACAGCGTGACGTTGAACAAAAGTTCCTCGTCTGGTGTCTTGACCTGACATACGGATGTTGACACCTTCGACAAGAAGTGAACCTAGAGCTAGTAATTCTCCAAAGCCCCAGTCAATTCCACCTTCGCGTGACATTTCAACTCGCTTAGCAAGTAGTTGCTGTAGCTTCGGGTGAACGTTGAAACTTGGTGGCAGGTTGCTGTGTGCATTACCAATTAGTTCTACAACTTCACGACTAATGGCACTCTCGTGCTTGAACTCAGGATTATCACTAGCAGTAGTTCCAATACCAATAGGTCGTGCTTGCAGTTCAACTGGCTGAGACATTGCTTCGTGAACATCAGTAAATGCTTGCTCAAGTCGGGCCTGGAAGTCAGCGTTTGACTGTTCGAATTCTTCCCTAGTGATATCTCCTCGACCAACAAGTGACTCTAGGTAAAGAGTTCTAACTGAACGCTTAGCCTCAATCAAGTTATACATCAGTGGCTGAGTCATCGAAGGATCGTCACCTTCGTTGTGTCCACGTCTTCTGTAACAGACGAGGTCGATGATTGCATCTTTCTGGAAGCGTTGACGATATTCAAAAGCCAGTTGTGAAACTCGAACTACTGCTTCAGGGTCATCACCGTTCACGTGGAAGATAGGAGCTTGAATACCCTTGGCAACATCGGTTGCGTACACAGTTGATCGAGACATTGACGGAGGGGTAGTGAAACCAACCTGGTTGTTAATCACAATGTGAACTGTTCCGCCGGTGCGGTAACCACGAAGACTCATCATGTTTAGAGTCTCAGGAACAACACCTTGACCGGCGAATGCAGCATCACCGTGAATAAGAACTGGCACTATTGGATACTCAGCAGGGGACTTGTCGATACGATCAAGCTTTGCTCGAACAATACCTTCTAGTACTGGGTTTACAGCCTCTAGGTGGCTAGGGTTAGCCGCTAGGTAAACGTTTGTCTGGTTACCATTAGGGCCGGTGAAGGTTCCTTCGGTTCCCAAGTGATACTTCACGTCTCCAGAACCCTGAACAGTCTTAGTGTCAGTGTTACCTTCGAACTCTCTAAAGACTTGACCGTAAGTCTTACCAGCAATGTTGGTAAGGACGTTGAGACGACCACGGTGAGCCATACCAATGGCAACCTCGGTGAGGTTGGCATCTGCTGCTGCCTGCAGGATTGCATCAAGAGCAGCAATTGTTGACTCTCCACCTTCAAGACTGAACCGCTTTTGGCCTACGAATTTGGTCTGCAGGAATGTCTCAAAAGCTTCTGCTTCGTTAAGCTTTTCTAGGATGCGAAGTTGCTGGTCGTGGCTTGGCTTCTCGTATGGACGCTCAAGTTTCTCCTGCATCCACTTGCGCTCTTCAGGGCTGTGGATGTGCATGTATTCGATACCGACAGTTCTGCAGTATGTGTCGCGGAGAATCTTTAGAACATCCCTGACTAACATCTTTGACTTACCGCCAAAGCCACCGGTGTTGAAGGTTCTGTCCAGATCCCAGAGGCTAAGGCCATGAGTTAGAACATCAAGATCTGGGTGTGTGCGTTGCTGATATTCGAGTGGATCGATGTCTGCCATTAGGTGCCCGCGAACGCGGTAAGCGTTGATTAACTCCTGAACCCTGGTCTCTTTACTTCTTGAGTCTGATTCGCTCTTATCAAAATCAGTTGCCCAACGAATTGGCTGATATGGAATGCGAAGATCAGCAAAGATGTCATCGTAGAAACCGCGTTCACCCAAAAGTAGTTCGTTGATGATTCTTAGGAACTCACCTGAACCTGCACCCTGAATAACGCGGTGGTCATATGTTGAGGTTAGGGTAATCACCTTGCTCACACCAAGCTTTGCTAGGTGCTCCTCGCTCATACCTTGGAATTCAGCTGGGTAGTCAAGTGCACCTGCACCGATTATGCAACCCTGACCTTTGGTAAGTCTTGGTACTGAGTGAACAGTTCCAATTCCACCTGGGTTGGTTAGCGATGCTGTTGTTCCAGAGAAATCTTCTGCGGTTAGCTTGTTATCTCTCGCACGCTTTACTAGATCCTCGTAGGCCTTCAAATACTCTGCAAAGTTAAGTCGCTGAGCCTTTTTGATGTTTGGAACTAGAAGCGCTCTGGTGCCATCTGGCTTTGGAATATCGATTGCCAGACCGAAGTTGATGTTTGCAGGAGAGATTGCGGCAGGTTTGCCATCAACTTCTTCGTAGTAAACGTTCTGGCTCGGGAATTCCTTGAGTGCACGAATGATTGCAAAGCCAATGATGTGAGTGAAAGATACTTTTCCACCACGAGTTCTACCAAGGTGTGAGTTGATGACAATACGGTTATCAATCAAAAGCTTGGCAGGGATTGCTCTGACGCTGGTTGCAGTTGGAATGCTTAGTGAGGCATCCATGTTGGCAGCTAGGGTTTTTGACATTCCCTTGAGAATGTTGATCTGATCTTCTGTCTCTTCAGAAACTTCAGCTGATGAGTTTGCTGGAGCCTGGGCAGGAATTGGTTGAGGTTTAGGTTCGACTCTGGTGGTCTTGGCAACAAATGGAACTGACCCAGTTTGGGCAGTTTCCGAAGCAGGAGGAGCTGAAACAACTGGAGCACTAACTGCAGGTGCTACGGTAACCGGTTGACCCTGTTTGACCTGGTGGTAGCGCTCTAGGATTGGCTGCCATTCTTTGTCCACTGAATCTGGATTTACCAGCCACTGCCCATACATTTCATCGACTAACCACTCATTAGCCCCGAATTCTTGACCAGATT
>JBEAMR010000093.1:0-4876 GCA_041165845.1 Actinomycetota bacterium
TGCGGAACTCTAACACCAACTACCTGGGCCACTATTTCCTGAGCAATGCTTTGAGCTGTTAGACCAACTCTTTCCATGATCTCTGATCTGGATGCGTGCTCTAAGAATTCATCAGGTAACCCGAGTTCATTTAGAGCAGTGTCGATTTGAGCAGCACGTAAATCTTGTCTGATGCGAGTTCCAATACCTCCAACACGAACACCGTCCTCAAGTGTCACTACGAGTCTGTGCTTAGAAGCGAGGTCCAGAACGCTCTCTCGCACCGGAACAACCCAGCGGGGATCGATTACAGTTGCGCCAATCCCTTGAGCAGATAGCAGCTCGGAAACTTTCAGGGCAACTGGGGCCATTGCACCGACCGAGACGATCAAAACGTCTTTGCTCGGTGCCTCTGCAAGAACATCTACACCATCCTGCATTCTTCGAAGTGAGGGTATGTTCTCAGGTGCTGAACCCTTTGGAAAGCGCAGAACAGTGGGACGGTCATAAATTGCGACTGCCTCAGCAAGTTCTTCCTTGAGCGTCTCTGCGTCTCTCGGTGCTGCAATCTCGATTCCTGGAACGATCTGTAGTAGGGCAAGATCCCACATACCGTGGTGGCTTGCCCCGTCTGGGCCTGTAACGCCTGCACGGTCTAGGACGAAAGTGACACCCGCGTTGTGGAGGGCAACATCCATGAGAACCTGGTCGAATGCTCTGTTCATGAACGTTGCATAAATAGCTACAACTGGATGCAGACCTCCGAAGGCTAAGCCAGCTGAGGACGCTACTGCGTGCTGTTCTGCGATACCTACGTCAAACACCCTCGATGGATACTTGTCAGCGAACTTTTTCAGACCAACAGGAATCAACATTGCGCCTGTAATACCAACGATGCTCTCGTTTTTGTCGGCGAGAGCAATAATCTCTTCAGAGAAGATCGATGTCCAAGAAGGTCCGCTTTTAGTCTCAAGTGATTTACCCGTTACTGGGTCAATCTGCCCCACAGCGTGAAATTGATCCTCAGTATCTTCCTCAGCGAGAGTGAAGCCTCTACCCTTTTGAGTAATGGCATGAACAATAACAGGTGCTTCGAATTTCTCGGCTTGTCTGAGTGCTTGTTCCATGGCTTGGAGATCGTGACCATCAATTGGACCAATGTATTTTATGTCCAGGTTCGGGAACATGCTCTTAGGTGCGAAAGTGCCAAGTAGACCTTTACCTGCTCCACGTACGGTTGAGAATAGCAATCTTCCAGGAACCCCAAACCTAGAGAAGAACTTTCTTGAGCTCCGGTACATCTTTCGATACATCGGCTCAGTGCGAACTTCATTGAGGTATCTAGCTAAACCGCCGATTGTCGGTGCATAAGAGCGACCATTGTCATTCACAACGATGATTAGCTTGCGATCGTTATCGTCTGTGATGTTATTCAAGGCCTCCCACGCCATACCACCGGTTAGCGCTCCGTCACCAATAACAGCAACAACGGCTCGATCACCTTGTCCAGTGAGCTTGTATGCACGTGAAATCCCGTCCGCCCAAGACAAAGATGACGAAGCGTGAGATGACTCGACAACATCATGCTCTGATTCGGAACGCTGTGGGTAGCCAGCAATGCCGCCTTTCGTTCGGATGTTTGACAGATCAGTTCTACCTGTAACGAGCTTGTGCACGTAACTCTGGTGACCAGTGTCAAAGATTATTCTGTCGTTAGGTGAGTCAAACACTCTATGGATAGCGAGAGTAAGCTCGACAACTCCTAAGTTTGGACCAAGATGTCCACCGGTTGAGGTGATTGTCTTTACTAAATACTCACGGATTTCCTGAGCGAGTGAAGACATCTCAGCATCAGTTAGATTCTTGAGGTCGCTCGGCTTGGTGATTCCGTTGAGGATAGACATTTAGTAACTAACCAACCAAACTTCTCAGCACATACTGAAGGATTCCACCGTGACGGAAGTAATCCGCTTCGCCAGGTGTATCAATTCTCAAGACCGCTTCGAAAGTTACAGGGGTTTTGCCACTAGCAGAGAGTGCTGTTGGATTCGCAGTTACCTTCAATGTCTTAGGGGTTTGCCCTTTGTTTAGTTCGGTTACTCCTTCGATGTGGAACTCCTCGGTGCCATCAAGGCCGAGAGAGTCAGCAGTTGCACCGGCAGGGAACTGGAGAGGCAAAACACCCATTCCAATAAGGTTGCTGCGGTGGATTCTCTCGAAGCTCTCAGCAATAACAGCTTTCACCCCAAGGAGAGCTGTTCCCTTAGCGGCCCAGTCTCTGGACGAGCCAGAACCGTATTCCTTACCAGCAAGAATCACTAGCGGGATACTCTGCTCCTGGTAGTTACTAGATGCATCGTAGATGAACGCTTGAGGGCCTGATTCTTGAGTGAAGTCTCTGGTGTACCCACCTTCGACGTTCTCGAGTAGTTGGTTGCGCAGTCTGATGTTCGCAAAAGTTCCCCGAATCATTACTTCGTGATTTCCACGACGAGAACCGTATGAATTGAAGTCGACTCTAGAAACACCGTGTTCGGTCAGGTACTTACCTGCGGGCGAATCAGCCTTGATGGAACCCGCCGGAGAGATGTGATCTGTTGTGACTGAGTCACCCAACTTTGCAAGCACTCTCGCACCAACAACATCAACTACAGGCTTGGTCTCCATGGTCATGCCATCAAAGTATGGTGGCTTTCTAACGTAGGTGCTCTTTGGATCCCAGCTGAAAGTATCGCCGGTTGGAGTTGGCAGTGATTGCCAACGAGAATCGCCATTGAAAACCCCCGCGTATTGTCTAGTAAACATATCTGAGTTGATAGTTTCATCGATTGTCCTCTGAACTTCCTCTGGAGTTGGCCAGATGTCGCTCAAGAAAACATCATTGCCTGAAGGATCAGTTCCAAGTGCTTCAGTTTCAAAATCGAAGTCCATAGTTCCAGCAAGTGCATATGCAACAACTAGTGGTGGTGAAGCCAAGTAGTTCATCTTCACATCAGGGTTGATGCGACCTTCAAAGTTTCTGTTACCTGAAAGTACAGCTGTCACAGCCAAATCGTTCTCGTTGATTGCAGCTGAGATGTTTGAATCTAGAGGACCAGAGTTACCAATACAGGTTGTGCAACCATAGCCAACTAGATCGAAGCCAAGACCGTTTAGATCTGCGGTTAGTCCAGCTTTGTCGAAATATTCGGTGACAACCTTCGAACCAGGTGCAAGAGAGGTCTTAACCCATGGCTTGCTCTTTAGACCCTTAGCGACCGCCTTACGAGCCAATAGTCCAGCAGCCATCATGACTGAAGGGTTTGAGGTGTTTGTGCAAGAAGTAATCGAAGCGATAGCGACAACACCGTTGTCGATTGAATAGTCAGCTCCAGAAACTGCTGCAGGCTTTGACTTCTCAGCGCTATATGTTGCGATGTCTGAGTTGTAGTGTTCTTTTGCATTGTGCAATTCAATTCGATCTTGAGGACGCTTTGGACCTGCGATTGAAGGGACAATTGTGCCTAGATCTAGTTCTAAATATTCGCTGTATTTAGCTTCGTTGTGCTCATCGTGCCAAAGTCCCTGTAGCTTGCTGTATTGCTCAACTAGAGCGATTGACTCCTCAGAGCGACCAGTGCCACGAAGGTAATCGATTGTGACTTGGTCGATTGGGAAGATGGCGACGGTTGAGCCGAACTCTGGGCTCATGTTTCCGATCGTTGCACGGTTTGCCAGTGGAACAGAGGCAACTCCAGCTCCGTAGAACTCAACAAACTTTCCGACGACTCCGTGCTTTCGAAGCATCTCAGTGATTGTTAGGACAACGTCAGTTGCTGTTGCACCAACTGGAATTGAACCCGTGAGCTTGAACCCAACAACTTTAGGAATGAGCATTGAAACTGGCTGTCCGAGCATTGCTGCCTCTGCTTCAATTCCACCAACACCCCAACCAAGCACCCCTAGACCATTAACCATCGTGGTGTGTGAGTCAGTTCCAACACAGCTATCTGGATAAGCCACTAGTTCTCCATTGACTTCACGAGTCATTACGGTTCTAGCCAAATACTCGATGTTGACCTGGTGAACGATGCCGGTGCCAGGAGGAACTACCTTGAAATCGTTGAAAGCACCCTGACCCCAGCGAAGGAATTGGTAGCGTTCACCGTTGCGCTCATATTCGAATTCAACGTTTCTCTCGAACGCGTCAGCACTTCCAGCTACATCAATAACCACTGAGTGGTCAATAACAAGCTCTGCCGGTGCAAGTGGGTTTACCTTGGTTGGGTCTCCCCCTAGATCCGCAACTGCTTCACGCATTGTTGCAAGGTCAACGATGCAAGGAACGCCGGTGAAGTCCTGCATGATTACTCGAGCTGGGCTGAATTGAATTTCGGTGTCAGGTTCTGATGTCGGATCCCAGTTAGCAATTGCCTTGATATGATCTGAAGTGATGTTGGCACCATCTTCGGTGCGCAGTAGGTTCTCCAGAAGAATCTTCAATGAGTATGGAAGTGCACTCTTTAGGACGCTGTCTAGTCTGTAGATGCGGTACTGACTACCGTTGACGTCCAAAATGGAACTTGATTTGAAGCTATCTATCTTGGACAAAGCCAACTCCTAAGGGTGTAACCGAACTCTCTTAGTCCAAATTACCATCTAGTTCGGCCTTGACCACGCGTCTAAGCAGAAGCCATGAGATCCATATCATGGTCAAGTAGAACGGAAGGCCCAACACTATCTTCACGAAACCAAGGGTTACGACATCTCCAGCGAGGTAAAGAGGTACCTCTATCAGCAATCTCGTCGCGAATAAGCCCACCCAAAGCAGCGTTACCAAGTCGAAGAATCGAACCTTTCGCTTATCTTTACGCCATTGAAGCCCCTGGTTTGTTAGGAAACCGACGAGTAATCCAAT
>JBEAMR010000094.1:0-6946 GCA_041165845.1 Actinomycetota bacterium
GTCTTTGCTCATGTCTTTATTCTGCCACTTTTGAGTCAGTGGTTGCTGATACCTTAAGAAAGTAAAGAGAAGGGGATTCAATGAAAATTGATCTGCACATTCACTCGAGATACTCTGACGGAGTCGATGAGATTGAAGAGCTAATCCCTAAAATTGTTGAACATGGAATAGATGTCTTTGCCCTCACAGACCATGACTGCACTGATGGCTGGGATGAAGCGGCTGTGTTGGCTAAGAAGTATGGAATCTCTTTCATCCCAGGGATTGAAATTACCACCCAAGGCACATTCAAAGACTATAAAGTTGGCATACATCTGCTGGCTTACCTTCCTGATGCCAATAATCCTGAATTACAGGCTCTACTAGCCGAAAACCGTGAACTTAGACAAACCAGAATGAAGAAGTTAGTTGAAAATCTTCAAGTTGATTATCCAGAACTGACTTACGAGAAAGTTGTTGCAGGGGCCAGGGAACTCTCAACAATAGGAAGGCCTGACTTAGTTTCAGCGCTTTGGGATCTCGGTGGCTTTGAGGATGTACAAGATATTTGGAACGGCCCCGTTGCGAAAGGCTCTCCTTACTACGTGTCCATTAAAGCCAGAGACGTTTTGGAAATCATCAGGATTGTCAGAAACGCTGGTGGAGTGCCAGTGATAGCTCACCCGCTGTCTAGATTGGGTGATGACTCTAATGCAGCACAGTTTTTCCCAGAAGAACATTTTGAACAAATGGTTGAGGCTGGTCTACTTGGTCTAGAAACTTCCCACATCGAAGTCAGTCCAGCAATGAGAGAAGTCCTAGAAAAATTTGCTGCTAAGCACAATCTAATTTTGACTGGGTCAAGCGACTACCACGGTTCTGGCGGCAAGAAAAAAGACAACGTCTTAGGAGTCAGAACTACTTCTCCTGAAATGCTGGAAAGAATTATTGCAGCTGGAACTGGAACAGCTCCAACACTTTCCTAACTATTCGCCTTGCTTGTATGTGCGAGTGCGGTTTCTAGGTTTTCTAGCCTCTGCAGGTTTAGCAGTAGCTGGCTTTTGAGTATTTGGCTGAGGTTTGCTCTTTGGTCTTGGAGCTCCCTTTGGCTTATCGTCATCGCCTGGCTTCCAACCCGAAGGTCGCTTAGTCGCAGCAATTCTTCCCTTTGTTCCAGCTGGAATATCTAGGTCAGTGAATAGGTGGGGTGAAGAAGAATAAGTTTCAACTGGTTCAGGGACACCTAGCTCTAGAGCCTTATCGATGTTGGACCAACGAAGTAGATCTTCCCAGTCAACGAAGGTAACAGCGATACCGGTTCTACCGGCACGACCTGTTCTACCAGTTCGGTGAAGATATGCCTTCTCATCTTCTGGAACTGTGTAGTTGATTACGTGGGTAACATCATCAACGTCGATACCTCGTGCAGCAACTTCAGTTGCAACCAAGATATCTTTCTTACCTGATCTAAAGGCATCCATTGAACGTTCACGTGCTTCTTGAGACATGTCACCGTGTAAGGCTGTTGCTTTGAATCCACGGTCAACTAGTTCTTCAGAAACTTTTGCAGATTGTCTCTTTGTCTTGGTAAAGATAACTGTCTTACCGCGACCTTCGGCTTGAAGAATTCGAGCAACGACTTCGTCTTTATCTAGTGAGTGAGCTCTGTAGAAGAACTGCTTGATATCAGCTTTGGTGTGACCTTCGTCTGGGTCGTTCACTCTGATATGAACTGGCTTGTTCTGATACTTTCTCGCCAGGGAAACAATCTGACCAGGCATAGTTGCAGAGAACAACATGGTCTGTCGACCAGCTGGGGTGAATGCAAAGAGTCTCTCAACATCAGGGAGGAAGCCAAGGTCGAGCATTTCGTCTGCTTCATCCAGAACCATGCACTCAATCTTTGAAAGATCTAGTTTCTTCTGCTTGCTTAGATCGATTAGACGTCCAGGAGTTCCAACAATTAGCTGTGCTCCGGCATCGATTTGAGCAACTTGACCTTCGTATGACTTACCACCGTAGATGGCAACAACTTGAGTTCCTCGGTTGCTGGCTGCCAGGGTTAGGTCTTCTGCTACCTGAATAGCAAGTTCACGGGTAGGGACTACAACTAGAGCTTTGGCTCCATGTTCTGGGTTTTGTCCCAGTCTCTGGATGATTGGTAGACCAAAGCCTAGAGTCTTACCTGTTCCTGTCTTAGCCTGACCAATAAGGTCTTGACCGGTTAGAGCTAGGGGAATCGCCTGCTCTTGAATGGGGAATGGGTTGGTAATGCCTCTAGTTGCTAGGGCTGCAACGATGTCTGCATCGATGCCTAAGTCGCTAAAATCCAAAAGTTTTGGCCGCCTGTCTTGTCAGGGCAAGTCTATCTGCGCATTAGCAGGTTAAGATGGTTCGGTGTTCGAATGGTTTAAGCGGTTACGTAGAGTTGCCAAACAATTGACGGTAGCTCCTCGCACTGAGGAGAAGGTTGCTCGCAACACCACAGCAATCAACCTTGCCCCATACACACCTGAACCTAAAGCTTTCCTAGGGCAACTTGCTTACCTGCACCTAGCCAACTTTGAGATTCTCACCGCTTCATTAAAGTATTCCCCCAACACTGCTTTCAAAGCAGAACTATCTGAAGCAGCTGCAAGAAGTTTTGATAAGTATCGTCAACTTTCAAAGAAGTTGATCGAACTTGGTGCAGATCCTGCCGAGCAGATGAATCCGTTTAAAGAACGCATTGCTGTCTTCCACTCAAACACAACGGGTCTCGATTGGTATGAAGTAATTGTGAAGGTGTATCTAACTTCTGGATTACTTGATGACTTCTATTTCAGGCTGGCTTCAGGTCTCGATGACGAACTTCAGGTCGAAGTTGAAAAAGCTCTAAGAGATAAGACTTTTGAAAAGTTTGCTAAACGAGTTTTGATTGAAGCTGTGACGGCCGATCCTGTCCTAGGTTCAAGACTTGCACTGTGGGGTAGAAGACTAATGGGAGATGTTCTTCTTGAGCTTCGTGCTGCTTTTGATAATAGAAAGCTTGCTCACGTTCCTAAGACCAAAGTGCTATCTGTTGAAGAAGAGAATGCAGTGAACCTTGCCGCCTACGCAAAACTTGAGCCTTTGATTTCAGAACTCACTGGAGCACACAGTGCTCGAATGGAAACTATTGGTCTAACTGCTTAGGCAGTTTCGTGCTTGACTCGGCTGTTGGCCAAAAAGCGAATACCAAGAATCATCGCAGCAGGCATACCTAACATTGTGATTGTCCAGATCCAGTAGTCGCTGTAGCTAAGGCCAGCCCAAGTGCAAATTGTCCAGGCAACGAAGCCGTAAACCAATGCGAATGCTGGAGCTAGCAGAACACCGTAACTCTCGGTACGAGTAAGCAGGTATGGAGCCATTAGGCCGAGGATTGAACCGTAGACAAGAATAAAGACAAGTTCCATTAGGCGATAAATCCTACTCTTCGGGCTTCCTCAGCTCCGATCTCAACGTAAGCCAAAGCGTCGGTTGGAACGACGAAGATGCGACCTTTGTCATCGACAAGCTTCAAAGTCTTAGTTTCAGAGTTGAGGGTCTTTTCAACACTCGCTTCAACCTCAGCAGCTGACTGCTTTGATTCGAATGCGATTTCGCGAGCAGTGTTTCTAAGCCCAATTCTGATTTCCATGACGCTTCTTTCTTTCACCAATAGATTACGCCAAAAAAGAGGTTAGGTTTGTCCCTTTTAGAACAGCTCGTCTTCTGACTTAGGTTTTTCAGGCTCATTCAGGTCGATAATCTCCAGGTTCTCAGTAACAACTGTGACTGGAGCAGTGAAGCTTGAGGCTGCTGAAATCGGGGTAACCACCTCAGAAGAACTTACCGCAAACTCAGAAGGAGTAAGTGTTGGCAGTGCTCCATCGTTTAGATCATTGAGCAGACTTGCCAACATGTTTTCTGCTTCGGCGACACCTTCTTCATCACCGATCTCTGAACTCTGCAAGAGGTAACTGGCTAGCGAGAGTTCGAAGTATAGGTTTGCTCGCTGGCGAAGGTTTCGGTCTGCTCTTATGTTGCCTTCATAAGCCAAAGTAATAGCAGCAGAAATCTCAGGGGCAGCCTCACCGTAGATAGCGGCTAGGTCAAGAGCAGGGTCATCAACTCTTAAGCCTGCCCAGTCCGTTACTCCAGTGATCTCTGATCCCTGACTCAAAAGACTTTGGCTAGTTAGGCTGCCGTGGATAACTGTTGGCTGGTAACGGAACAGGTTGACATCTAGGAGCGCTTGCTGCCAGCGCTCAAGGAGATCACGGTGAATCTTGCCGGTGTCCATGGCTCTATCAAATTCAGCAACTCTTTCGCGAACACTTTGAGCAGGAGCGTATTCAGGTAGTCCGGCATCTGAAACCAATCCAGTTGGAATGGCGTGAATCTTGGCGATAGCAGAACCAATAGAAGTAATAATCGGGTCATCAAGTTTGATTGAGCCTAGGTTGACTTCATTTCCAGCTACGTAATCAAAGAGGTATGCCTTGGTCTGCGCCTTGGCTGAGGTTTCACCCAAAAGTGATGAAATCTGAAATGGAAGAGCAACTGGTCTTAGCACTCTAAGAGCTCTTACCTCAGTGCCAATGGTGGTAGCTGCGACAACTGTCTTAGGGGCTTTTAGGAGCACCTGTCTGCCTTGGTCATCGGTTAGAACCATGGTTCTGGAGTCAGGTTCGTACTCAGCCAGGTCCTGAACAGATACGAAGCGAACTCCGGGGATGGCATCGGCTGCTAGCGCCGCTAAAATCAAGGAAGGTTTACCCATGAAAATCAGGTTAGACAAGAACAGCCTGAGACAAGAGTATCGCCACGCTTCTTTCATCACCTTAAGAGAAAAGTCACATGACCCAGCTTCTTCATCTCCCGCTAGCCCAAAGCGCAATTGACCGCGATGGGGCTGCCAGGGACAACTCTGAACTCTTTGACCTTCTCTGGGAAGAGCCTCAAACCAGAATTCTTGTCCTGCACAACGGCAAGACCCTTATCAAGGATGGTCAACTTCGCCTTTTCACAACTGAAGAGTCAACCGCAGGCAAGTATCGGGTTTATCTAGGAAAAACCACAGCACCATTTGCTGATCAGCCGCAGGACACACCTGTGGTCCTAGCTGTTCTAACTGACAATGCTGCAAGCGCTTTGGAACCAAACCCAGAGAACTGGCATGAACTTAGAAGAACTGGATCTGGATTACATCCAAGAGATGCAGTCATCTTTTCTCAAGCTTTAGCGATACACAACTGGCATGAAACACATCAATACTGTCCAAGCTGTGGAGCGGTCACCATCATGGCTCAAGGTGGCTGGTCTAGAACTTGTATCCAAGAAAGCAGACAACTTTTTCCAAGAACTGATGCAGCAGTAATTGTCAGCATCATCGATGACCAAGATCGCATTCTGCTGGGAACTCAAGGCAGTTGGGCAGAGAATCGTTGGTCGGTATTGGCTGGCTTTGTTGAAGCCGCTGAATCTCTTGAGCAAGCAGTGGTTAGAGAGATGTTAGAAGAGACTGGTTTAGAAGTTAGTGAGCCGCGATACCTCGGTTCACAGGCTTGGCCTTTTCCTTATTCACTGATGCTTGGTTTCACAGCAAAGCTGTCAGCTAATTCAAAAGCAGATGACATCAAACCTGACGGTATTGAAATAGCAAGACTGCGCTGGTTCACTCGTGAAGAACTAAAGGCTGAGGCTCATACAATTCTTCTCCCAACACGAATTTCGATCGCAAGAGCTCTAATTGAACATTGGTTAGGGGAGAGCATCGAATCTGCCTCCGAATTGAGTAGTTAATGGCTTACGAGGTTGATGACATCCTTGAGGCTTTAGATGAAGAGCAACGTGAAGCTGCTCTTTCACTTCATGGCCCAACAGTAATCCTGGCTGGAGCTGGTACCGGTAAGACCAGAACGATTACGCACCGAATTGCATACGGCATTTTGCGCGGAGATTATTCAGAGCAAAAAGTTATGGCACTGACTTACACAAATAAAGCAGCAGGTGAATTACGCGGACGTCTTAGACAACTTGGTGTTCATTCTGTCGGTGCAAAGACTTTTCACGCAGCTGCACTAGCTCAAGTTGAATACTTCTGGCGAGAATTCTTTGGTATTGAAGCACCTCGAGTTATTGAATCTAAAGCTAGAGCTATTGGCGCAGCAGCTGAAACTCTAAAGATTCGTTTAGACCCAAACACAATTCGTGATCTAGCCTCAGAAATTGAATGGCGCAAATACAGCTTGCTTTCAATGGATGAGTATCGTGACCAGATATCAGACCGCCCAGCAATAGCAGGACTTGCTCCGATAAGAAACTTTGAAATCCAAGAAGCTTATGAGTCTGCAAAGGTCAAAGCCAAGCAAGTCGACTGGGAAGATGTACTTTTGCTTTGCAGCGGAATGCTTAAAGCTGAGCCGAGAGCATTGGAACATGTCCACCAGCAGTATCGCTTCTTCACTGTTGATGAGTATCAAGATATTTCAGCACTGCAGCAAGACCTCCTAGATACTTGGTTGGGCGATAGAACAGACCTCTGTGTCGTTGGTGACCCTAACCAAACCATCTACTCATTTACCGGTGCTAGCGCTTCGTTCCTTGAGAACTTTGAGAGTAGATATCCAGATGCAACAAAGATCAGCCTTACTAGGAACTACCGTTCAACACCAGAGATCATCGCTGTTGCTAACCGTGTTCGTGGTAGCCAGAACCTAGAACCACTTGAGGCAATTAGACCCACTGGCGCAGAACCTATCTTCAGAGGTTTTGAAACGAAGGCAGATGAGTGCAGTTGGGTAACTGAGCAGATAGCTAATGCGCTTCGAGCTGGAGTAAAGGCGTCGCAGATTGCTGTGCTATACCGAATCAATGGACAGTCAGAGTTCATTGAATCAGCACTTGCTGAAGCTGGCATTGAGTACCAGGTTCGCGGTGGTCAAAGATACTTCAACCGACC